>JBIKYW010000553.1:0-2648 GCA_044355055.1 Planctomycetota bacterium
AGAAGGGCCAGTTCCTCGCGCCGTGGGACATGAAGAACGTCGTCGCAAAGTGCGCGAAGGCGGGCAACCCCAACGTGATGGTGTGCGAGCGCGGCACGAGCTTCGGTTACGGGAGACTCGTGGTCGACATGACGGGCTTCGAGCACCTGCGCGCGACGGGCTCGCTCGTCGTGTTCGATGCGACGCACTCGGTGCAGGAGCCGGGCGCGCGCGGCGACTCGACCGGCGGAAATCGCGAGCACGTCCCCGCGCTGGCGCGCGCGGCGGTCGCGACGGGCAACGTCGACGGCCTCTTCTTCGAGGTCCACCCCGATCCGGACAAGGCGCCCTCCGACGGACCGAACATGGTGAAGCTGCACGAGTTCCCGGCGATCCTCGACTCGGTGCTCTCCGTGCACCGCGCGCTGCGCACGCGCTGACTCCGCGCGCCCTTTCCCACCGTGTCGGACTCGCGCATCGCGGCCGAAGTGACCGTCGCGGCGCTCAACCGCGAGCTCGAGGGCTACACCGTGCTGCGCCAAGTCGGGCAGGGCGCGATGGGCATGGTGTTCGAGGCCGAGCAGCGCGGACTCGCGCGCCGCGTCGCGCTCAAGGTGCTCCCACCCCAGTTCGCGCTGCGCGAGCGGACGGTGAAGCGCTTCCTGCGCGAGGCGGCGTCGATGGGACGGCTCGGACATCCCAACGTCGTCGACGTCTACGAGGTCGGATCGCGCAAGGGCGTCCATTACTTCGCGATGAAGTACGTCGAGGGTCCGTCGCTCGACCGCGTGCGCAAGGCGGGGCCGCTGGCGATCGAGGACGTGGTCGGCATCGGCATCGACGTGGCGTCGGCGCTCGCGCACGCACACTCGCGCGGCGTGCTGCACCGCGACGTGAAGCCCGGCAACTTGCTGCGCGATGGCGAGCGCGTCCTGCTGACGGACTTCGGCCTCGCACGCCACACGGACTCCGAGGATGGGAGCGTCACCGAGTCGGGCGATCTCGTCGGTACGCCGCTCTACATGGCGCCCGAGCAGATCTCGAATGACTTCGGGGACATCGACGCGCGCACGGACATCTGGGGCCTCGGCGTGACCTTGTACGAGCTCGCCTGCGACGAGCCTCCATTCCAGGGCACGAGCGCTTCCGCGATTTTGCACTCGATCTTGCAGCGCGAGCCGACGCGCGCACGCAAGCGGCGGCCGAGCATGCCGCGCGACCTCGAAGCCGTGCTGCATCGCTGCCTCGAGAAGAATCCGGCACAACGCTACTCCTCGGCGGCGGAGCTGCGCGACGATCTGATCGCGGTGCGCGAGGGGCGACACGTGACCGCGCGCTCGCCGCGCTTCTTCGATCCCGCGGTGCGCTGGGCGCGGCGACACCCGCTGCAAGCGGGCACGGCAGTGGGTGCGCTGGTGATCACGCTGACGCTCGGCGGCGCGTTCCGCTGGGTGTGGAGCCGCTGGAACGAGTCGAAGGCCGACGTCACGGTCGCGGAGAAGCAGGCCGCGGCCGAGGCGGAGAACCGCGTGCTCGCGGAGCGCGAGCGGGACCTCGAGCGGCGCGAGCGCACGGCCGCCGTGGCGCGCCGCGCGATCGCCGACGCCCGTCAGCTGTGGACCGAAGCCAACGCAGGCGAGGACCGCGGCAAGCGGCTCGAGGCGAGCGAGCGGATCCTCGATGTGCTGCGCACCTCCGCACTCGACCGCATGCCGGAGATTCGCGCCGAGGCGCTGGAGCTCGCCGCGACGCTCGCGCGCGCGCAAGGGAGCTCGGACCGCGAGGTGCTCGCGGAGCTCGAGACACTCTTCACGGCCTTCGAGCGAGACTCGGCCTTGCTCTATCGCGCGGCGGTGCTGAGCGGCCTCTCGCGCTACGAGGAGGCACTCACGCTGCACGGCTTGCGCATCCTGGAGCGGCCCACAGACCCGCGACCGTTGCTCGACGCCGCGCTCGTCGAGCGACGCGTCGGACTCGCCGCGCTCGACCGCGGCGATCTCCTGCGAGCCGAGAGCGAGCTGCGCGGCACGATCGCGCGACTCGACGCGGCCATCGCTCTCTCGAGCACGGGGGAGCTCGCACTCGCCGCGCGAGTCGAGCGCGCACGCTGTTTCCTCGATCTCTGCGACGCTCCCGCCGCGCGCCGAGAGTTGGAGAGCGTGCTCGCCGCGGAGCCGGACCTCGTCGACGCGCAGGCCGCACTGCTCGCTGTAGAGCGACTCGAGCGCGAGCCACGGAGCTTTGGGGTGCGGACCGGAACCCCGAATGCCGCGCCGCCCCGTGCGGAGCCCGCGACTCCGCAAGCCCCGGCGACAGCGCCGATCGATCCGAAGCTCGAGCCCGTGCTACGCGCCTTCGAGCGCCTCTTCCGCGGCTCCGGCAACGGCTCGATGAGGCGCGGCGACTCGCGCTAGCGTTCGAGCAAGCTGCGCCCGTCGAGTCCCGCGGGAACAGGGACTCCGGCGAGCGTGAACAAAGTCGGCAGCGCGTCGATCGAGGACGCGTCGCGCCAGTCGCGACCCGGAGCGATGCCCGGCCCGAAGAAGGCGAGCGGGATGCGGCGATCGTAGCTGTGCGGTGTGCCATGCGCCGTGCCCGCGGCGACTCCGGGGAGCGTGAAGGCCTTTTGGAGCGTGACGACGTCACTCGTGCGCTCTTCGTCAAACGAG
>JBIKYW010000554.1:0-2646 GCA_044355055.1 Planctomycetota bacterium
AGATGGCGCTCAACATGTTCGGACGCCAGCTGCACGAGTACAACGCGCCACCGGTGACGGTCGCGGGCGAGCGCGTGCTCGTGTCGACGCAGCTTGGCGCGATCGCAGCGCTCGACATCCAAAGCGGCGACATTCTCTGGCAGGCGCTGTACGACCAGATCCCGGTTCCGCGTGCATCGCATTGGGAGATCGTCGATCGCCCCCAAGTTTTCGCCACGGCCTCGCCCGCAGTCGCTGGGGACGTCGTGGTGTGCGCGCCGATCGACTCGTACGACTTCTTCGGGCTCGACCTCGCGACCGGGACGCGGCTTTGGTCGCGCCCCCACTCCGCGCTCCGTCGACCGGCGCGGGAGTTGCTCGCGCTCCTTGGAGCCGACGGCGAGCGAGTTTGGTTCTCGGGGCAACGCGTGGTGTCCGTCCGCGCCGCACGCGGACTCGCGGAAGCTGCGCCGACCGAGCTTCAAGAAAGCGTCGACGTCACCAACCTGAGCGAATGGCCGCGGCCGCTCTTGACCCAACGTCACGTACTGGTGGCGACGCCCACGCGTCGCGCGGCATTCCTGCGCACCGCACTCGGCACCGAGATGCGGGAGTTCGGGGTGGACTGGGAGAGCGGTATCCGCGCGGGCAATGTCGCGGCGGGAGACGGCGCGCTCTTTTACTCGACGTCGAATGCGCTGTTTGGCGTCATCGACTGGCGCGCCGTGGAAGAGCGCTTCCGCCGACGCAGCGAGGAGTCGCCCTCGGATCCCGAGCCCGCGCTCGACTGGGCAGCCATTCTCGAGCGTCGAGCGCTGGTGGAAATGTCCACGGGCAAAGTCGTCGAGGCGCTCGGCTTGCTTTCCTCCGCGCGCACGAAGCTGGAGCCGTTCGCGGGTCCCGCCGACGATGCACTGCGTGGAACCGCGCGCGCGCGTCTCTTCTCCCTCTTCTTGAGCGAAGCGCGCGCGCTCGAGCTCGCAGCGGATCCGACAGCCGCGCTGGAACGACTCGAGACAGGCTTTCCGCTCGCGCCCGACGACGACTCCCGCGTGCGGGCCCTCGTGCAGCGCATCGAGCTGTGCGAGCTGCTCGGCAAGCATGAACAGCGAGCCGAGATGCTCGCGAGCCTCGGCACTCTCGCAGCCGACCGCGACATGCCGAGCGAGTGGTGGAACCTGCGCGGGAGCGGGCGATTCAGCGCAAGCGTGCCTGCTGCGAGCGCCAGCGGTGTGCTGCCCGTCGCGTTGTTCGTCGCGAGGCTCGCCGCACCGCCGACGTCGCGGCCGAGCTGCGTCACTTGCACGCGCTGCTCGCGGCTTGGGGCGACGTCGAGCTGCCCGGAACCGATGGCAGCAGCGCGGCGTCCGTGCGCATCGGCGAGCTCGCCGAGGCGGCACCCCAAGCGCATCGCATGTACGAAGAGCGCGCCGACGAGCTCTTGGCGGCTGCTCGCGAGCGCGCCGACATGGCCGCGCTCGAGCGTTTGCCGATCCTGTACCCCCACACGCGCGCGGCGCTCGCTGCGGCGCGCGTGAGACTCGAGCAAGCCTTGCAAGCGGGCGATTGGCGCAAGGTGATCGCCGGCGTGCAGCGCATGATCCCCGATGACTGGTCGCCCGAAGTGGCGCGCGAGAGCGAGCTTCAGGCGCTGATGGTGCTGCGGGCCGCGTTCGAGGAGCTCGGGAACCTGCCGCTCGCCGGCGCACTGACGCGAAAACTCGCGCGCGCGAACGGATCGTTGTTGAGCGAGCTGCCCCGCGACGCGCAACGCAAGCTCGACGATCTCGCGGCCTCGCTGCCACCGCTCACGGGCTTCCCCGAACGCCCCATGTCCAGCGTCCTCGCGCGCTACGACGGATCGAACACCAGCGCGTACTTCGGCATGGGCCAGATCTCGCTGCTCGGACACTTCGAGGCCCTCGGGCCCGACGGTGCACGCCGCTGGATTCAAGTGCAGGTGCAGCGCACGGGTCGGATCGAGATCGTGCAGGCCTCGCTGGCCGACAATCCCAACAATCCGCTGTGGACGCAGACCTTGGAGCCCGGCTCGGTCCGCCCGATGTCGCGTGCGGCACTGCTCGCCGATGTGTTGGTCCTCGGCGGACCTTCGCAGCTCGTCGGGTTGGACGCGGTGACAGGCACGATCCGCTGGCGTTGGACAGCGAATGGTGCGCGCATCGACAACCACGTCGGCGGCGCGGGTTTGATGATGGTCACGACGCGCGGCTCCGATGGTCGCTCGAGCTTGATCGCACTCGAACCTCGCGAGGGGCTCGAGCTTTGGTCGCGGTCCCTTCCCGCAGGGCTGTGGGCGCACCGACCGATCGTGGGCGCAGAGCACGTCGTGCTGCTGCCGAGCGACTGGGCACAGAGCCCCGCAGTCGTGCTCGATCCATTCACCGGAAGCCGCACGCGCATCTTCAAGCTCCCGTCCCACGTCGGAGAGAGCGACGCGGCAGGCGCGTGGATCGAAGCCGAGCGCTTGTTCCTCCCCTCGTTCCCCAAGTCGAGTTCGTCGGGCGAGGGGGACTGCCTCTCCGCGTGGGAGCTCGAGACCGGCGTTCGCGCATGGCGTGTTCCTTGCGAGGAGAACCTCGAGTTCGACTCGATCGTGCGCACACCCGATGCGATCTTCCTCGTGTACCTCGCGACGGCGAAGCAGGA
>JBIKYW010000555.1:0-2635 GCA_044355055.1 Planctomycetota bacterium
CGGTGCGACGGCGATGATGGACGTATCCGACGGCCTCGCACTCGATCTGTGGCGCATCGCCCGCGCATCGGGCGTCGCCATCGACATCGGCGTCGTCCCTGTCCACCCCGACGCACGCCGACTCGCGGAGCGCACCGGTCGCAGCGCGCTTGCGCACGCCCTGCACGACGGCGAAGACCACGAGCTCGTGGCGACGATTCCTCGCGCGAGCGTGCAACGCGCACTCCGCGCTGCGCCCCGCCGCTGTCCGGGTTTCACGCTGCTCGGACAGGTCCGACGCGGCGACGGACTGTGGATCCCGCGCGACGAGGCGCGCGAGGAGCGCGTGCGCTTCCGCGGCGAAGGCGGCTGGATCCACGGGTCGTGAGCGAGACGCGCGAACTTCTCTCGAGCTCGGCCGAGGAGACCGAGGCCATCGGTGCGGCGCTGGCGGCGCTGCTCGTCCCCGGGGACGTCGTGGCCCTCGACGGCGAGCTCGGCGCGGGCAAGACCTGCTTCGTCCGCGGTCTCGCGCGCGGCCTCGGCTGTCGCACGCAGGTCTCGAGCCCGACCTTCCAGCTCATGCACACCCACTCGGGTCGCCTGCCGCTCTACCACCTCGACGCCTGGATGACCGAGCGCGGGGAAGGGTTCCTCGCCGATGGGGGCGCGGAGTGGCTCACCGGCGACGGCGTGGCCGCGGTCGAGTGGGCCGAGCACGTGGCGGCATGGCTCCCTGCGGCACGGTTCGAGGTGCGGCTCGCCCACGCGGGGAACGACCGCCGGAGCGTGCGCCTCCGCTGGACCGGGCCGGAGCGTCGGCTCGAAGCCCTCGCGGATCCAAAAATCGGGCGGAGGGACTGAACCGTGGCCGACGGGCAGCGTTGGGAGGGTGCTTGAAGGGCTCTTGGGACGACGAGCGGGACCCGCTCGCGGCCCTCCGCCGGGGGGACCGGGGGCCCTTCGAGGCATTCGTCCATCTGGAAAAGGGCACGCTCCTCGGGTTCTTCCAGCGGCTCGGCGCCGAGCTGGGGGAGGCCGAGGACCTCGCCCAAGAGGTCTTCCTGAAGTTGTACCGGGCCGCTTCGAGCTACGAGCCGCAGGCGAAGTTCTCCAGCTACGTGCTGCGCACCGCGCGCAACGCGTGGATCGATCGCCGTCGACGCCGCTCGGCGCGCGTCGAAAGCCTTTCGCTCTCCGCTGGCGCGGACGGCGAGCCCGAGCTGCTCGAGCGACTGTCCGCGGACCTGCCGCCGGTGGGTTGGGCGTCCGACCTTCGCGAGCAACAGGCCGGGGTGCGCGCGGCCATCCGCAGGCTGCCTCAGAGCCACGCCGAGGTGATCGAACTCGCGTTCTTCCAAGCGCTGCCGTACACCGAGATCGCGCGCTTGCTCGACATCCCCGTCGGCACGGTGAAGTCGCGCGTGCACCACGCCGTGCGCAAGCTGCGCGAGCTGCTCTCGGAGGACCTAGAGTCATGAGCGAGTCGCACAACGCCGGACAGATGCCGATGGATGGACACGTTCATCTCGACGAGGCGACGCTGCTCGAAGCGGCGCTCGATCCGACAGCGAGCGCGCTGCGCGAGCAGGTCCTCGGCTGCGCGGCGTGCGCCGCCGCACTCGGTGAGTTGCAAGCGTTCGCCGACGCGCTGCGCGCCGCCGCGAGCGAGCCGACGCAGCCGGAGCAGGCCGCCGCAGAGCGCATCGGCGAGAAGGTGCTCGCGCTCACCACGCGCGAGGATCTGAGCCCGCACGGCGACCTGCGTCTCGTGGTGCGCTTCGCGATCGAGCGCGTGCGGGCCTCGGGAGCGCTGCGCGTCGCGGCCGCGCTGGTGATCGCGCACCTCTGCGCGCTGCCCGTGCTCGCCTGGATCGTGCTGCGAGCCCCGCGCCGCAGCGGCGAGTTCCAAGCTCGCATCGAGGCTCCAGTCGAGCCCTACTTTGCGAGCGAGCGCGACAGCGAACCGGAGCGCGTGCCCTCGGTTGCGCTGCCCGAGGGCGAACCGCGCACCCTCGAAGTCGATCCGCCGAGCGGCGAAAGCGAGTGGCTCGCCGGAGTGCGTCGAGCCGACCGTGCAGCGTGGAGCACGCTCGCGCCTGAGCCGTGGAGCCCCGCGGCCCCGCAAGAGTCCTTGGCTCAGCTCCTGTGGATCCGCGCGGCCGTACTCGCCGGACGCAGCGCTCCCGAGTGGGTGTTCGAGCGCATGCCCGACGGATCACCGAGCCGCATGGCGACGTGGACGGAGATCCTGCTCGACGAGTGGGCTCGCAGCGGCGCGCGCCCCGCGCACCTCGACGCGACGTTGGCACGGCTCGCGGCTCTGCCGGACTTCCAGCGCTCGCGCGTCGTCACCTGCGCCCTGCAGCGTGCGGCGAGTTTTGGCGCTCTAGAAGGTGAAGAGCTGGCGCGATTCGCACGCGGCTCGTCCAGTGCGCGCGAGGTGCTGACGCGCGCCGCGCGAGAGCCGCTCTCCGGGCTCTTGCGCGAGTCTTTGGGCGACCTGCGCGATCCGAGCAACGTCGAGCGAGAGGCCGCGCTGGACGCGTGGGGCAGTCCGAGGCGCTAGGGGAGCGCCGTCGGGCGAGCCCGACCCTTGGTTTTGCAGTCTTAGGACTCGACGGGCGGGTCTCCGACGTAACTCGGCGGGCCTCCA
>JBIKYW010000099.1:0-8883 GCA_044355055.1 Planctomycetota bacterium
GTCGAGCGGACTCACGCTGGGCTCCGTTCGTCGAGGCGCGCGATGGCGCGCGCGAGCAGATCGGGGCGCGAGTCTCGGCGCAGCGGCGTTGCGACGCGCGCGCGACGCAGCGCGTCGGACGTGATCCTTGCGTCGAGGCGTCCGGCCTCGATGCCCGCGAGGCGCGCATGCTCGGCGCCGAAGGGATCGATCACGCGCGAGCCGCCCCAGAAGAAGACGCCGTCTTCCCAGCCGACACGGTTGGAATACACGACCCACGTTTGGAAGAGCAGGCCATAGGCCTCGAGCAGCGTGCGCCACGTGCGTTCGCTCGCGAGCTCTCGCGCGCCGCCGTCGACGCCGCGACCGGGGCTGCAGCTCGTCACGATCAGCGCGTCGGCTCCAGCGAGGAAGTGCTGGTAGCCGCTGGTCACGTGCCAGGCGTCCTCGCAAATCAGAATGCCAAAGCGTCCGTGGCGCGAGTCGAACGTGGTGAACGAGTCGCCCGCCGCAAACTCGCGCATTTCGTCGAACATCCCGTAGGTCACGAGATGGACCTTGCGGTGCACATGCTTCACGGTGCCGTCTTCGAGGAACGCGACGGAGTTGTAGATGCGGCCATCGGCGGAGCGCTCGACGAAGCCGACGACGATCGAGATGTCGCGCGAGAGCGCCGCGAGGCGTGCGAGCTCGCGCGAATCGACGGAGAGTGCGACCTCGGCCGTCTGGTCCTTCAGGAAGTACCCCGTCAGCGAGAGCTCGGGGAACACGATCAACTGCGAGCCCGATGCGCGCGCAGCTTCGATCTGCGCGACGTGCTCGTCGAGATTGCGACCCACATTTCCCAGCGCGGGATTGGTCTGCGCCACCGTCAGCCGACAGTCCATACGAGAGATCCTAGCAGGTGGGGGAGCTACTTGCCGCGCGAGCGGGCGTGGGCGAGCGCCGAGCGGGCCAGCGCCGCGGTATCGACGCCAGCGGCTTCACCTTCGTAGCCGAGCAGGATGCGGTGGCGCAGCACGGGGACGCACAGCGCCTCGAGATCCTCGAACTTCACGTGCAGCTCGCCGCGCAGGAGCGCGCGGGCGCGCGCCGCCGCGAGCAGTGCCTGTCCGCCGCGCGGGCTAGCGCCGTGGCGTACCGACCGCTTCATCTCCGGCGGTCCGTCTCCGTCGGGATGCGTGGCGAGAACCGTGCGCGCGACACACTCGACGATCTCACGCGAGACGGGCAGCTCGCGCACGAGCGCGCGCAGGGAGCGCACTTCGGCTGCGGACATCGTCGGCGCGATGGTGGGCGAGCTCGTCGGCGCACTCACATCGAGAACGCGCACGAGCTCGTCGAAGCTCGGTCGGCCGAGGACCACCTTCATTTGGAAGCGATCGAGCTGCGCTTCGGGCAGCGGGAATGTGCCTTCCATCTCGATCGGGTTCTCGGTCGCGACGAGGAAGAAAGGATCTTCGAGCGCGCTCGTCTCGCCGAACAGCGTCACCTTGCCCTCGGCCATCGCTTCGAGCAACGCGGCCTGCGTGCGCGGGCTGGCCCGGTTGATTTCGTCGGCGAGCAGGACGTTCGTGAACACGGGGCCGCGCTCGAAGCGTACCTCGCGCCGTCCGTCCGCGCTTTCTTCGAGCACGCGCAGTCCGAGGATGTCGCCGGGCATCAAGTCCGGCGTGAACTGAACACGGCGGAAGCGCAGGTCGAGCCCCGAGGCGAGTGCCTTCGCGAGCGTCGTCTTGCCGAGGCCGGGCACACCTTCGAGCAGCACGTGCCCGCCGGAAAAAAGGGCGCAGAAGAGCTGCTCGACCACTTCGTCGTGCCCGACGAATACGCGCCGCACGGCGGTTTCGAGCTCGCGCGCGCGGGCGAGCAGCGCTTCGAGCTCACGCCCCGTCTTCGACACGTCGGGCCGTCGGTCTTCGCGTTCCATGGGGTGCTGTCAGCGCTCCTTCGCAGGTCATCATGCCAGCCAGCGGGCTGACGCGCACCGACGAGGCACGCGCTATGCTCCGATGCGCCCCATGGCCGCACCCCGCTCGCTCGCCGTCCTCGCTCTCGCCCTCGGCGCGTGCAGCTCGGCGGATTTCGGCGTGCGCCGCATGGCCGAGCCCCAAAAAGCCAGCGTGGCGCTGGCGCGCGCGGCGGAAGGGCGGGGCGACTGGGGGCAAGCGGCCAGCATCTGGTACGAGCTGTACCTGCGCGGCGGCGATGGCACGGCGACCGCGCTCGTGCAGACCGCGATGGCGTTGTGCGACGCTGGCGCGCCCGCGAGCGCCCAGCGTCTCTTGGAGCGCGAACTCGAAGCGCGACCGGATCAAATCGAGGTTCTCGAGGGCCTCGCCGCGGTCATGCTGCGCTCAGGGTTTCGGCGCGCGGCCGAGCCGCATCTGGAGCGCGTGCTCGAGCTCGATCCCGACCGCATCTCGACCTTGCTGCTGCTCGCTCGGCTGCGCTTCGAGCTCGGACTCGAAGTCGGCTGCATCCCGCTGCTCGAGCGACGTATCGCGCTCGGCGGTGGTGACGCGGAGACGTGGGTCATGCTGGCCCGCGCGCGCCGCGAAGCAGGGGCCTTCTCGGCGGCAGTCGATGCCTATCGCCGCGCCGTCGAGCTCGGTGAGAGCGATCCCGGACGCCTGCTGTTCGCCGCGAGCCTCTACTTCGAGGTCGAGGCGGAGGAGCGCGGCGCGCTGGACACGGCGCTCGCGGAGGCTTGGATTCAGCGGGCGATCGAGGTCGATCCCGAGCGCACGGACGCGCACTTCCTCCTCGGCGTTCTGCGCGAAGGAGAGCAGCGCGACGACGAGGCGCTCGCGTGCTACCTGCGCGCGCTCGAGCTCGATCCTACCGAACGCAAGATCCTGCGTCGGGCGGCCGAGCTCCATGCGCGGAGGGGCGAGCGCGACGAGGCGCTCGCTCTAGGCCTGCGCTTCGTCAACTCCGCGCCGCAGCGCTCGGACGAGCGCGCCGCCGCCGAGCGTTGGCTCACTTCGCTCGAAGAACGCCTCGCACCGGTGCGCGGGGACGAAAGTCTGCGCTAGCGGCACAGCCGCGCGACGAGCGCCTCGACCTGCTCGATCAGCTCGCGCGCGAAGTCTTCGCCGAAGTCCGCTTCGAGCACGTCGATCTCGGGGAACTGGTAGCGCCCCGAGGCGCGATTGAACGGGATCCCGTACTCCCACTTGTTGCCGTCGGAGGCGTGGATCGTCACGGCGATCTGGTCATCGCCCTCGACGGGCTCGACGGTGTACTTGACGACGTCGTAGTTGGGCATGGCGGGCTCTCGGCGCGGCTCTTCGACCGTTCAGCGGCGCGACTGGAGCGCCTCGTCCTTAACGAACAGGTAGTACATCTGTCCTGGGCTCTTCGTGCGACCTGCGGTCCACTCGGCCTCGGAGCCGATGCCCATGTAGATGTCGGCGCGGCCCGCGGTGCGGATGGCGCCGCCCGTGTCCTGATCGAACATGAAGCGGTCGTAGACCGCCGAGCCGTAGGCCTCGTCCTTTGACGAGAACAGGCGCTTGAACCAGTTGACGGGCCCGTCGCGATCGGGCACGTCGACGTCGACGAACACGATTCCTCCGCGGGGGAAGAGCGACTTGTCGGTCGCGAGCGTGCGGCCGCCGGTGACGTCGACGTTCAGGCTGCCCTTGGGGTCGCCGTCGATCTCGAGGAAGAAGACGAAGCTGTCGTCCTTGTCGATGTACTCGAGCAGAAGCTCGGGGTTCGCGGCGCCCCACTCGCGGATCTTCGCCAGCGAGACCTCGCTCGCCTTGATGTGGCCGTCGGCGACGAGCAACTTGCCGAGCGACTTGTATTCGCGCCCGTTCTTGCCCGAGTAGCCGAAGCGTCGCTCGCTGCCATCGGGCAGCTCGATCACTGCGGAGCCATTGACGTGGGCCACGAACGCGTCGAGCGGGTCCTTCAGGTAGACGAGCTCGAGCTTCTTTGCCTTCAGCATCCCGCTCGCCTCGATCGCGGCGCGCGTCGGGTACGGCGCGACGGAGCCGTCGGCCTGCTTCTGGCCGAGGATCTCGCCGTCCTTCGCCTTCACGAGATCGTCGGGCATCGCATACAGGGGCCAGCGGTACTCCGCGTCGGCGGTCATCGAGCCCGGCAAGATCGGCGTGCAATAGCCGGTGAACAGCACGCCGCCGCCCTTTCCGTTCCAGCCCGCGCTCTTGTAGATGTCGAAGTCGAGGGCCACCGAAGCATCGAAGTCGCGCTCGTCGGTGCAGGAGGAGAGCAGGTTGCGCAGGTGCTTGAGGCTCTCGAGCGCGCGCGCGTGCGTCACCCCTTCGATCGGGAAGTGCTCCTTCGACGACGGACGTCCGTACCACTCGATCGAGCGCTCGAGCGCGGGGAGGACTTCGTCGCGGTCGGCGAAGCTCGCCTTGAAGTCGGGGCGCTGCTCGCCCTTGGCGAGCGGGATCAGCGCGGGCCAACCTTCCGGCAGCGGGCGACCATAGTCCGGGGTCTGGCAGGCGGCGGCGAGGACGAGACCGAGGGCGGCGACGAGGTGCAGCTTCATGGGAGCGGCGAGCGTAGCCATCGCCGCTCGCCGTTCAATGCGCCGCCCCACGTGCGTGGAGCGATACCATCGTGCTCACTCCATGGAGGTTTCCTTCCGCGAAGCGACGCGCTTCTGGCTGCAGCTCGGCTTCACGAGCTTCGGCGGACCGGCCGGTCAGATCGCCCTCATGCACCGCGAGCTCGTCGAGCGCCGCCGCTGGATCGACGAGGAGCGATTCGCTCACGCGCTCAGTTTCTGCGTTCTGCTCCCCGGCCCGGAAGCCCAGCAGCTCGCGACCTACGTCGGCTGGCTGCTGCACGGTCGCCTCGGCGGGGTTGTCGCCGGAGCCTTGTTCGTGCTGCCGTCGGCACTGCTCCTCTGGGCGCTCTCGTGGCTGTACGTCGAGCACGGCACGGTCCCTGCGGTGGCGGCCCTGTTCCAAGGACTCCAGCCTGCAGTCGTCGCGCTGATTGCCGTTGCCATTCCGCGCATCGCGCGGCGCTCCCTGCGTGGCAGCGTTGCGGCGGTGCTCGCACTGGGAGCGTTCGTCGCGCTGTACTTGGACCTGCTCGCGTTCCCGCTCGTCGTCCTGTTCGGCGCGGTGGTCGGGCTCCTCGCCCTCTGCCCGACCGCAACGTCCTCGTCCCCGTCCGCGCCCGTGAGTCTGAGCTCGACCGCGCGCGTCGCCCTCGCATGCCTCGCGCTTTGGTGGGGGCCGATCTTGCTGGCCGGGTGGCTGCAGGGCTGGGACGGCTTGCTCGCCCAGCAGGGGCTGTTCTTCAGCGAGGCCGCCTGCGTGACCTTCGGAGGGGCTTATGCCGTGCTGCCCTACATCGCCGAGGCGGCCGTGACACGCTTCGGCTGGCTCTCGAGCGGGCAGATGATCGACGGGCTCGGACTCGCGGAGACCACGCCGGGGCCGCTCATCATGGTCGTCCAGTTCGTGGGTTTCCTCGGCGGCTGGCGCGGAGCGGGCACCGGTTCGGCGCTGGCGAGCGCGACCCTGTCGGCGGCGCTGGTGACGTGGGTCACGTTCCTGCCCTGCTTCCTGTGGGTCTTCGTCGGCGCGCCCTACGTCGAGGGCCTGCGGGGCTCGCGCCGCATCGCCGGGGCCTTGGCGGGTGTGAGCGCCGCGGTCGTCGGCGTCATCGCGCAGGTCGCCCTGTGGTTTGGGACAGAGGTCCTGCTCCCCGGTCCGGACCGCGCTGTCGATGTCTTTGCGGTCCTGCTCTGCGCCGCCGCACTCGCTGCACTGGCATGGAAGAAAGTTCCCAGCGCCGCGGTGGTCCTCGCCTGCGCGGCCGCCGGTCTGATTCGGCACTCGCTGACCTCGACGTGACGGGGCTATTTCAGCCGCGCGGGCGTGGCTTACGATGCGGGATCGTGCGAAGGACTCTTCCGCTGTTCCTCTCGCGTCGAGTGCGCACGCTCGCACTCGGCGGCGCGCTCCTTGTCACCGCCTGTGGAGGCGGTGGTGGCGGCGATTCTCCGCCGCCCGAGCCCAGCAACGTACTCGTCGTGGTGATGGACGACGTCGGGATCGACATGCTGGGCGCCTACGGCGTTCACCCGAGCTTCCCGCCGACGCCGAACATCGACGCGCTGATCGCGGACGGCGTGCTCTTCGAGCATTGCTACACGCCGCCGAGCTGTTCGCCAACCCGTGCGGCGGTCCTCACGGGTCGCGCGTCGTTCCGCACGGGCATCGGACAGCCGATCGCCGACTGGAACACCGAGCCCGCGCTCGCGCTCGAAGAGTGGACGATCCCCGAGGTGCTCGCGGCACAGAGCGCGCAACCGATTGCGACCTCCGCGATCGGCAAGTGGCACTTGGGCTCGGAAGCCGTCGGCGGGGTCGATCATCCGAACCTTCAGGGCTTCGATTGGTTCGACGGTCCGCTCGGGAACCTGTTCACCGGCCAGACGTATTTCAATTACGGCAAGATCCGCAACGGCGTTCGCTACGTGAGCACGACCTACGCCACCACGGATCAGGTCAACGACGCGCTCGGCCGCATCGAGACCATGCCGGAGCCGTGGTTTCTCTGGCTCGGCTTCAGCGCGGCGCACACGCCGCTGCACGCGCCGCCGCAGGAGCTGCACACGTACGCGTTGAGCGGCGCTCCTGCGGACACGCCGTACGAGCACTACTGCGCCATGGTGCAGGCGCTCGACACGGAGCTTGGCCGCTTGCTCGCGGGGATCCCCGCTGATGTGCGCGCGCGCACGACCGTCGTGTTGCTCGGCGACAACGGCTCGCCGCAGCAAGTCGTCATTCCTCCGTCGGTGCCCTCGCAGTCCAAGGGCTCGCTCTTCGAGGGCGGCGTACGCGTGCCGCTCGTGATCTCGGGCAACCACGTCGCCGCGCGAGGCGCGCGCGCCACGGCGCTCGTGCAGACCGTCGATCTGTTTCCGACGATCCTCGGTTTCTTCGACGTCGCCGTGGCATCGGGCGCGGGAGATGCGCCCGTGATCGACGGCATCGACCTCGCTCCCTACCTCGCCGATCCGCAGGTCGCGCCGCTGCGCGATCACGTAGTGGTCGACAAGTTCGAGCCCAACGGCTTCGGCCCCTACACGGAAACGGGCGCGATGGTGCGGGACGCACGCTGGAAGCTCATCCGGCGTTCCGGACAGCCCGACGCGCTGTTCGACCTTCAGGGGCTCGATCGCGAAAGCGTCGATCTCAACGACGGCAGCCTCGAGCCCGAGGAAACCGCGGCCATCGCGCAGCTCGATTCGTGGCTCGAAGCAGCGCTGCCCTGACTTTCGCAGGGCGCCCTTGACCCTGCGCGCGGTCGAACGACACTGCGCGCATGGGCTGTCTCCTCGGCTGTCTGGGCCTGATCCTGCCGCGCGCGGTGCTCGTCGTGATGTGGATCACCGATTACCTCGACAAGGCCTATGAAAGCGTCGCTTGGCCACTGCTCGGCTTCCTGTTTCTACCGCTGACGACGATCACCTACGCATGGGTGATCAACAGCCACGGCGAAGTGCAGGGGCTCGACACGGTGCTCGTGACCCTCGCGGTGCTCGCGGACCTCGGCGTGTTCTCGTCGTCGCGCGCGAGCGTGCGAACGGTCTGAAGCGCGCGCTCAGTCGAGCTGCACGCCCGACGCGACGAAGGAGCGTCGACCGTCGGCGCCCAGCGTGAAAACGCCTTCGACGCGCGCGCTGCGCCCCGCGCAGTCGAGGGGCAGTGTGAAGGCGCGGTCCTTGAACGTGACGAGCAGCGGGGCTTCGGCGGTGCCAAAGCGCATCCAGCATCCCGCCTTCGGGCAGACCTGCGAGATCGTGCCCGAGAAGAGCACCGGCTTGCCGTTGTAGAGCTCGGGGTGCGCGATCAGCGTCTCGGCGGTGACGCGCGCTTCGCCCGCCACGCCGACGCCGTAGCTTCCCTTCGGGGTCGAGGCGCAGGCGGCGAGGATGATGAGCGAGAGTGCGGGGAGGAGCTTCATGTCGGGGAGTCTCGGTCGCTCGCGAGGCGCCCGCAAGGGTGCGCAGGATCGGCGGTCCCGCTGCCCGTCGACGTAGGGCGCGGGCGTGACTACGCTCGGAACCCATGAGCCACGAACTCGAAGCCGTGCGCGGCACGATCGCCGCAATCAATCGTCGGGACCCTTTGGGTGTGGCCGCGACCTTGGCGCCCGAGGTGGCCTTCATCGACGCCCACGGGCGGCGCTTCGAGGGACGCGACACCTTGATGGAAGGTTGGCGCGGGTACTTCTCGACCTTCCCCGACTACCGGATCGAAATCGAGAAAGAACAGGAGGGCGCAGGCGGCGTGCTGCTCCTCGGCCATGCCTCGGGCTCGTTCCGCGGGCGCCGAGACCGGGCATGGCGCATCCCGATCGCCATCCGTGCGGAGGTGCGCGGGGGGCTGGTGAGCCTCTGGCAGGTGTTCGCGGACACCCACCTGCCGTTCGAGAGCATGCGCGGCTAGGTCGGCGACGGCCGATTGTGCCGAAACAAGGCGGCGAGCCACAGCATGGCCGCTCCCAGATACCGGAATCGCTATTGAGGAATTGAACCTCCGGTATCAGAGCCCACGATCCATGTCCTCATGGTTCGCTCCAAAGTCGCCCAAGCTGCCAAGATCCAAGAAGCGTCCAGCCACCGTTGGACGTTTCTCTCCAACCACGCCCACGTGCTGGTGTGCCTCGCAACGGAAGACGACCCGCGGCTGCGCGACATCGCCGAGCAGATCGGCATCACGGAGCGCGCCGTCGGCAGCATTCTCTCCGATCTCGAGGACGAGGGCTTCGTCGAAGTGACGCGCGAGGGCCGCCGCAACAGCTATCGCCTGCGACTCGATCGGCCGCTGCGCCATCCGCTGGAGCAGCACCGCGACGTGCGCGAGCTCGTCCAACTCTTCGTTGCTCGGAGACGCGCAT
>JBIKYW010000557.1:0-2626 GCA_044355055.1 Planctomycetota bacterium
CGTCGATCAGCTTGAGGCCGAGCAGGTCCTTGCTCGTCAGCTTGAGGGACTCCGCGGCGTCCGGGGTACGCTCGCCGTCCTTCCAGAGGATCGCGGCGCAGCCCTCGGGGCTGATCACGGAGTAGTAGCTGTACTCCATCATCAGCACGCGGTCGCCGACGCCGATGCCGAGTGCGCCGCCCGAGCCGCCTTCGCCGATCACGATCGACAGGATGGGCGCACGGATCGACATCATCTGGAGGATGTTCTCGGCGATGGCCGCGGCTTGGCCGCGCTCTTCCGCCCCGATGCCAGGGTAGGCGCCCGGCGTGTTGATCATGGTCACGATCGGCAGGCCGAGCTTGGCCGCGAGCTGCATCTTGCGCAGCGCCTTGCGGTAGCCCTCGGGGTGCGCGCAGCCGAAGTTGCAGGCGAGGCGCTCCTTGGTGGTCTTGCCCTTGCGGTGGGCGATCAGCATGAAGCGTCGGCCGCCGAGCGTCGCCAAGCCCGCCACCATCGCCTTGTCGTCGGCGAAGTACTTGTCTCCGCACAGCTCGACGAAGTCGTCGAGCATGTGGATGTAGTCGATGGCCACGGGACGTTCGTTGTGGCGCGCCACGTTGACCGTCTCCCACGCGCTCAGGTCCTTGTAGGTCGCCTCGAGCGCAGTGCGGTGCTGCTTGCGCAGGGCCTCGATCTCGCTGGAGATGTCGAGCCGCGTGCGCAGGGCGAGGGCCTCGAGCTCGGCCAGCTTGGCCTCGAGCTCCTTGATCGGCCGTTCGAAGGACATGCCGCCCGAGTCCGTGCGGGCGGAGGGCTTTTCGGTGGTCGCCATCGTGGGAAAGGGCGGCCCGAGACGGGCCGTGTCGTGCGGCGCATGGTGAACCAAGCGCCGGAGCCATGCAACCCCGACGAGCGCCGAAAGCTCCCCCACCGAGCCCCGCGCCCCCGCCAGCCGTCCCCCGGCGGCACTTTTTCACTCAAAAACTGCGCACGGGATGGGCACGAGACGTTTGGGAGCGGGCCGTCCGTTCGGTAGATTCCTCGGGGAATAGGGGCCCAAAGGGGCGGCCCCGAGCCCTACCCCTAGTGTTTGGGGGTAGCGGTCCACCCCAAGTCTTGCGCCCCACGGAATGGCAGTCCCGCTCGTGTCCCAAGAGGCCCTGTCCCACGCCGCGCCCAAGTCCCCGGCCGCTGCTTCGATGCCCCACGCGTGGCGCCTCGAGGTGTATCGCCGCGACGGACTTGACGATCCCGATGGAACGCGAGCGCTCGCCGCCGTGCGCGAGCTCGGGCTCGCTTCGGTGCGCTCTCTGCGACACGGCCGCGGATACCTGATCTCGCCGGATGTCGACGCGGCTGCGATCGAGCGCGTCGCGCGCGAGCTCCTCTGCGATCCGGTTCTCGAGACCTATCGCGTGATCGCTCCGTCGAGCGTTCCGCCGCCGCGCGCGGCGTGCCAGCGCGTGCTCGTCGCGCGCCGCGCGGGTGTGATGGATCCCGTGGCGCTCACCGTCGAGCGTGCGATCGAGCGCGGCAAGCTCGCGCGTCGCGCCGATGGCTCGCGCGCGCGCGTGCTCACGTTTTCTGCGTGGGAAATCGCGGGTGACGTGTCGCGCGCGGAACTCGCGCAAGTCGCCTCGAAGATCCTCGCGAACGATGTGATCGACGAGGTGCGCATCGGCGATGAGGCCGTGCACTTCGTGCTGCCGGGCAACGTTGCGGTGCGCGACGCGGGCGCGATTCCGCTGCGCAACGCGAGCGATGCGGAGCTCGAGCGCGTCTCGAAGGAGGGCCACCTCTCGCTCACGCTGGTCGAGATGCGCGCCATCCGCGACCACTACGTCGCGGCGGGCCGCGAGCCCACGGTCGCCGAGCTCGAGACGCTCGCGCAGACGTGGAGCGAGCACTGCAAGCACAAGACCTTCGCGGGCGTCATCGACTACGACGGCGAGCGCATCGAGAACCTGCTCAAGACGACGATCAAGGCCGCGACGATCGAGCTCGCGAAGCCGTGGTGCGTCAGCGTGTTCCACGACAACGCGGGCGTGATCGAGTTCGAGCCGGGCTGGCACGTGTGCTTCAAGGTCGAGACGCACAACCACCCGAGTGCGATCGATCCTTACGGTGGATCGGGCACGGGCGTCGGCGGCGTGATCCGCGACATCCTTGGCGTCGGCCTCGGTGCGAAGCCCATCGCGAACACCGACGCGTTCTTCGTCGGACCGCTCGACATGCCGGAGAAGGACGTGCCGAAGGGCTGCATGCATCCGCGCCGCATCCTGCGCGGCGTCGTCGCGGGTGTGCGCGACTACGGCAATCGCATGGGGATTCCCACGGTCAACGGCGGTGTGTGGGTCGACCCGCGCTACGTCGGAAATCCGCTCGTGTACTGCGGCACCGTCGGACTCATGCCGGCCGACTGCGCGTCGAAGGAAGTCAAGCCCGGCGATGTAATCGTCGTCGCCGGTGGCCGCACGGGGCGCGATGGCATCCACGGCGCGACGTTCTCTTCGGCGGAGCTCCACGAGGACTCGGTCGTCGTCTCGAGCTCGGCCGTGCAGATCGGCAACGCGATCACCGAGAAGCGCGTGCTCGACGCGCTGCTCGCGGCCCGCGACGCGGGCTTGTACCGCGCGGTCACCGA
>JBIKYW010000100.1:0-8841 GCA_044355055.1 Planctomycetota bacterium
GATGGCCACGCCCGGCTGCAGGACCACGAGCGCGGCGAATTCCGCACGCGTCAGCGAACGACGCGCATCCTCCAGCCACAGGTACGCGGGGAAGGCACCTGCGACGACGCCCAAGCAGATCGCCGTGGTGAGCGGACTCAAATCGGGGACGATCATGGGCACGCTGCCAGCCCACAAAGCGACGACCGCC
This sequence comes from Planctomycetota bacterium, assembly GCA_044355055.1. GTDB lineage: Bacteria > Planctomycetota > UBA1135 > UBA1135 > F1-120-MAGs118. Next base: position 191 of record JBIKYW010000100.1, read on the forward strand.
ATCCACGGCACGCGCGCGTGCTCGGACCGGAGGCCGCGCAGCCAGAGCCAGCCCGACAATCCGATACTGAGCGCCGCCGTCGTCCATGCGGGTTGCGGAATCCACAGCGCAGCGGCGAGCAGCCACCCGAGCCGTCCGCCCGCTCCCTTCACTCCCATGGCTTGTGTGTGGGGGCTCGCCATCACGGTTGACTCCGGCCAGGCCCGCGCGCGAGGCACCGCTCTTCAAGCGTCTCCAAGCCGCGCCAGAGACCGAGCCACGGCCGCGCGACGACGTGCCATTGGAGCGCATCGATCCAAAAAAGCCTCAGCGCGTCGAGCTGCAGCGCTCGTCGCCAACGAGCCGTGAGCGGCGCTGCGCCGTCTCCGCGCCGCAGACGCCCGCGCACGTGTGCGCCGACGAGCGGATTCGATTGGAAATCCTGGATCAGCGACGACGATCGCAAGAACTGCCACGTCCTCATCCCCGCATGCGCCCAGACGTGCACCAGCGCGAGCGTGTGCCAGCCCACTGCGATCTCAACGTAGATCACCCCGAGCTGCGCCATCGCCGCGTAAGCGAGCGAAGTCTTCGCATCGGGACGCGCGCGCCCGACCAGCGTTGCGTAGAGCGCCGTGGCGCCGCCGACTGCCGCACAGGTGAACAGCACCGACGCGCTGTTCGCCCACAGCGGGTAGGTGCGCAGCAGGAGCAGGGGACCGAGGTGGATGCTGAGCGCGCCATAGAAAATCGCGCTCGACGCGGCCGGTCCTTCCATGGCCCGATGCAGCCACGGCGACATCGGAAGCTGCGCGGACTTCGCGAGCGAGGCAAATAGGATCAGGAACCCGACGATGGGCGCCGAAGACTGCCCCGCATCCTCGTGGAAGCGCTGGAACTCCGCGGTAGGAAAGGAACTGTGGAGCCACACCAGCGCGCCGAGGAGGGCCGCATCGCAGATGCGGTAGTACACCAGCGCGCGCAGGCTGTTCTCTCCGCTGCGGGGATTCGTGCGGAAAAACGCGATCAACTGGACCGAGCACAGGCCGACGAGCTCCCAGCCGACGAACAGGACGTCGAGGTTGCCTGCGAGCGTGGTGACGAGTAGGGCAAATGCGAGCAGTGTGACGAGGAACCAGTAGCGCGCAGCACCGGGCTCCCGATGGAAGGCCGGGATCGAGAAGCGCACGATCGCGGGATAGACCACGCACACGAGCGAGAAATAGGCGATCGAGACGCCGTCGACGACGAACACCGGAATCCACTGGTAGTCATGGAACTCCAGCGGTGGCGGCAAGCGCACATCCTGCCCGCGAAGATGGCCGGCGAAGTACGCGATCGCGAGGCTGACTCCGAGGATGAACAGCAAGATCGACTGCAAGTCCGCAGCGAGCACGCTGCGCCGCTCGCTGCACGCCCGTCCAAAGAGCAAGCACCCGCCGAGCCACAGAGGCGCGAGCGCCGCCGCGACGAGCGAAAGTAGCACGAGGATCCCGACGACGCTCATGGACTCGCTCCGATCAGGCTGTCCCCATGCGGACGGAAGACGTCGGGTGCCCGGAGCCCCTGTGCACGAGGCCACGCCGAGCGCCACGGCTCGAAGCACTCACCAGTCCACAACTCGATCGTGCGCGTCGTGGGATCGATTCGGCCAAGTTGCATCCAACCGTTGCGAACCAAGCGTTGCAGGCGGGCGTGGCTCGCTACGAGCTTTTGGATGTGCTCTGCCCGCGCTTCCAAGAGCACCAGCGCGCGCATCGGCTCGTGCAGCTCGACCATCTGGCGTGCGAGTCCGATCCGCAGATCGCTCTTCGAGCCGGTGATGACCCCGAGCAGGGACGTGATGTTCAAGGGGAGCTTCGACCCAGCGCCGAAGCCATCGGGATCGACGCGCGAAAAGTAGTAGTCCATCGCGATGTTCACGGCGACCGGCACCGAGCCGAGAACCGCACTCGCGAGGACCGAGCCATCGGCATCTTGAGTTGGATCGTAAGAGACGAGGAACGACCGCCGATCGAGGGAGAGCGAGCGCGTCAGATCGCGCCGCCCGACGATGCAAGCTCCCACGCGGTTGTGCCCGTACTCAGGGCGCGGCTGGGCCAAGTCGTGCCCGCGATCCGCGACGTGCTGCACGAGAGGCTCGAGGCGCCCGTCGGACTCGACGCGCGGCGCCGGTTCGAAGCGCTCGCAGCGCTCCCGAGCGTTGCGTCGTGCGGCCAGTGTGAGACGCGAATCGAGCTCGTCGAGCTCGTTTCGACGTTCGACGGGCAAGGACTCGCGATCGAGGATGTCGAGCGTGTCGAGCGTCGTATCGTGCAGGCACGGAACGAAGAGCGTCCCCGTCGGTACGTGCAGTCCTCGCTGCGCGAGCAACGCGCGCACCTGCGGCGTGTTCGCCATGGCAGCGAATGCGCGTGCGTTGGGCGCGCCGTTGTTTCCGCAGCACGCCCCACACCCGTACGCCTGCCGAAAGGGATTGTTCGAGCTCGTCGAGCCATGGGCGACGACCGCCACGAGGGAGGCAAACTCTCGCGTCAAGCCACAGGTGTTGAGAACGCCGAAGACGATCTTCGCCTGCTCTTCGATGGAGTAACTTCGGCGCCGCCGAGTTCGATCCTCGTGCGAGGCCGCGGAAACGCGCGGGTGGTGATCCAGCGGCGCCAACGACTGACACGCGCTGGCTGCATGACCTTGAGCACGAGCGGCAGGAATCCGAGCATGCCCAACGCCAAGGAGATCGCGACGCCTCGCACGAGCGTGCGCGAGCTGTGGTAGACGGCGAGACTCGCAGCAGCACTCGTGGTGCTAGTACGGCGCATCCGGTCGAGCACGATCCCCTCGCTGTCGAGCGCCGTTTCGCGCAAGGTGCGAGACGGCTCTACGACGGGCGGACATTGGCGTGTCGGACGTGCGCGCCCTAGGGCTTCAAAGTTCATGTCGATCCCGAAGAAGCCGACGGCACCCCAAGTCTCGATCTCGCTACCGCGACGTTCGAGGGCGCGACGCAGGGATTCTTCGCGGTCGTCCATGCACACCAGCGCTTGGAAGCGCGGTGGCTCGGTCCGCGCGGGGGGCTGTGTCGCCTGTTCCAAGCGCTCGAGGAGCGCCGCTCCAAAGGAACGCTCATAGGCGCACTGCCACAGGTGAGCGCGGGACAATCCTCGACTCTCCTCGACGGGGCACGGGCGGCGGGACAGCTCGGCACGCGAGGCTCCATGCAGGGAGGCGAACCAATCTTCCAGGGCATGCTGGGTGATCAGCAGTGCCGCAAGCCAGTCGACGAGTGCGATGCGGGCGGGTGCCTCCAACGGTGCGAGCGCGCGGTCGCTCTCGAGTCGATGGACGATGCCCGACCAACCCTTCAGTACGAACAGCGTCTCGAGGCAGTACTCAGCGCTGCGCCCGTGCGGTGCGCACTCCGCGACCTCTGCCGCGACGATCTCGTGGACTCCGCGCTGCGCCCGCTCGTGCGCGGCGACGCGCGCACGAAGCGCGGGCGCCCATTCAAAGCCCCACGAGGGGGTGCGCCCGACCGACACGGTGAACACCGTCCAGAACGAGTCGAGGTGGAGCGAGTTGGCCCCGGCCGCCATGCCTTGATCCAGCCACGCAGACACGAGCGGCACGAGCACATCCGCGAGCGCGCGCTCGGTGCGGATGGAACCGAGTGCTTCCAGGCGCGGGCACAAGCGCAGCGACTCGCCCGGCGTGAGGTTGTCACCGATGAGGTTGTTGCCGAGAAAGTGCTCGACCCGAAGCGGTCCGAGCTCGGGCAGCGCAGCAGCCAGCACATCTTCGAGCGCTCCGCGCGTGATGCGGCCACGCGCTAACTCCCTGCGGTAGAACTGCTCGCTTTCGTAAGGGTGCGCTCGGTACAGCGTCGATGCACCGTGCACAGCGGAGAGGAACTCCCGATCCTCGAAGGCCTGCGGACATTGTTGTGGACGAAGGCCCACAGTGGATTCTGCAGCGGCAGCAGGGGACGGCAGTGGGCGAGCCACTCGTCGACGACTCGCGCTGCTTCGATCATGCCTCGCGGCCTCAGGCATTCCGCGGCGCGGCGTCGTGGGTGAGCTCTTCCCAGCGCTGTTCGACAGCTGTTCCTAGGACGTGGCCTCCGGCGCGCTCATAGCCGACGCGCCAGTCGTGGATCGCTTCCACGGCCGCGTGATCGAGCTGATCGACACGGAGTTCGAGCACCACCGTCCGCTGCTGCGGCAGCTCGCCGAGCGCGTGGGTGATCGCCGGAACCGCCAGAAAGGAGAGATGGCCCCGGAGCGTCGCGTGCAGGTTGCCGTCGCGCTCGACCACTTCGAGGTCGGCACGCAAGAGGCGCCGCAGCATCAGGATCAGCGCGAGTCCGAAGCCAAGTCCGATACCCCACAGCAAGTTGATGAACACGACGCCCACGATCGTGACGCCGTACACCCATGCTTCGCCAAAGGCGTGCACACGCCGGAACTCCTTGATCTTGACGAGATTCACGCCGACGTGCACGAGGAGCGCCGCGAGCGCAGCGAGTGGGATGCGACCCAAGAGACCCGCGAACAATGCGACAAAGACGAACATCCAGACGCCGTGCAGGATGGCCGACAGACTGGTGCGAGCACCTGACGCGATGTTGGCAGAGCTACGCACGATCACGCCCGTGATGGGCAGGCCGCCGAGCGCGCCCGACACGACGTTGCCCACGCCCTGCGCGAAGAGTTCCTTGTTGAGGTGGGCTCTCGGTCCGCTGTGCAGCCGATCCGTGGCGACCGCGCAGAGCAGCGACTCGGCGCTTGCGACGAAGGCCAAGCCCAGTGCGGCGATCACGCGGGCGCTGAGCTCGGTGCCGTCGATGCTCGGCCACTCGAAAGCGGAGAGCACGTTGTCGGGCACGCCGACGAGCGGCTGCTCTCCCGGCAGCAGCGATGCGAGCAACGTTCCGAAGGCAATGGCGACCAGAGAGCCCGGTACCGACTTGAAGCGCGGTGCGATCCAGCGGGTCCACGCCAGCAGAATCGCGAGGGTCCCGAGGCCGACCGCAGTAGCGGCGAGGTTGGCGTTGGAAATCGACTCGGGAAGGTGGGCGAGGTTGGCGGTGGCAGCGCCCGCGGGCTTGTGCCCGAACAGAACGTGAGCTTGAGCGAGGGCGATCAGCACGCCGATGCCCGCGAGCATCGCTTGTAGGACCGCGGGCGAGATTGCGAGGGCCGCGCGTGCGAAACGGAGTGCGCCCGCAGCCACTTGGATCAAGCCGGCGAGCACCACGATGGCGCAGGTCGCGCGGAAGCCGAAGGCTTGGATGTAGCCGTAGACCATCACGGTGAGGCCTGCGGCGGGACCGCTCACCTGCAGCGGCGCGCCTCCGAGGACACCGACCACGATGCCGCCGACGATCGCTGCGACGAGGCCCGCGCGCACGCTGGGCGCGCCCGAGGCGATGGCGATGCCGAGCGACAGCGGCAGAGCCACGAGGAAGACGACCAAGGATGCGGAGAGGTCGCGCGTGACGCGCGCCCCCGAAGACTCATGAGTCATGCTTCTTGTCCTTCGACGCGCGCGCGTTTCGTGAGCGAGAGTTTCTTGAGCACGATCGCGACCACGCCGGCGTCGTCGAGGAAACCGATGCCGATCAGCGCATCGGCGACGAGGTCGAGGGGGTTGAGGAAGTAGAGGAGTGCTCCGGCGATGAGCGCCTTGGCCGCGAGCGAGGCCGAGGGCGCCATGGCGACGAGCGCGGCGAGTGTCGAGGTCAGGTGCTCGGGCAGACCGGGGGTCGCGCCTCGCTTGCGCTCGGCGTCGCGCACCACGATCTCCATGTCGCGGGTGGCGCGCCCGTCTCGCTCCATGCGCTCGAGGACGGCGAGCTCGCTGCCGCCGAGCCCCGCCACAGCGATCTGGTGGGCGTCGAGGGCCGGGGGGGCCGGGGCGAAGTGGCGCTCGAGGATCGCCCGGTACTTCTCGGGAAGGGTGACGGAGTCGCGCTTCGCGAGCAGGCGGCGCCACGTCATGTTCGACACGCCGGTTCGGGCGGCGAGCTGCTCAGGGCTTTCGCTCCGTTCGGCGAGCAGCCTGCGCAGGTCGCGCACTCGGCCGAAGGGGGATCGTTCGTACTCGTGGGGAAGGAGGAGCGGATTCACAATTGTGAAGCTACGCACCTCGAGCGCGGTTGCGAGTCTAGTTTCGTCAAAATCGACTGCGGCGCGGGCTCGGATGACGGCTCGGCCATCCAGAGTGTGGACGGCTAGCCGAGCGACACACCGAAGAGCTTGCCGATGGCGAAGGTCGCCGCACCGGCCGCGGAGCCGATCAGCACCATGCGCAGGCCGCTTCCAAGGACACTCCGGCCGGTGAACAGCGCGAGCGCGGCTCCGACGGAGAACAGCGCCACGAGTGCGACGACCGCGGTCGCCCAGAGGGCCGCCGTGCCCGTCAGCCACAGGTGCGGGGCGAGCGGGAGCAGCGCGCCCACGGCGAATGCGAGGAAGCTCGTCCACGCGGCGCCCCACGGCGAGCCGAGGTCGTCGGGGTTGAGGCCGAGCTCTTCGCGCGCCAAGGTGTCGAGCGCGTGCTCGGGATCGGACATCAGCTTCTTGGCGAGCGCCCGCGCCGCGTCGATGTCGAGTCCGCGCGCTTTGTAGATGAGCGCGATCTCCTCGGTCTCCTCATCGGGATACTCCGCGAGCTCGTCGCGCTCGAGGCCGATCTGGTACTCGAACAGCTCGCGCTGCGAGCGCATCGAGACGTACTCGCCGGCGGCCATCGAGAACGCGCCCGCGAGCAGCCCCGCGACACCCGTGAGGAGCAGCGTGCGAGGCTCGGCGCCCGCGCCGGCGATGCCCAAGATCAGGCTCGTGTTGGAGACGAGGCCGTCGTTGGCGCCGAACACTGCAGCGCGCAGCGCACCGCCGGCGCCGACGGAGCGGTGGCGCTGGCCGAAGTCCTCGCGCGAGCGCGGCATCGCGTGGGAGCCGGGTTGATGCGACGAGTAGACCGAGAGCCCGCGGACTTTCATCGCGGCCAAGACGGGCAAGATGCGCCGCGGACCGAGCGTGCGGGCGAGGGCCGCGACGGTGCGCGCGCGGCGGCTGGGCGTGAACTCGCCCGGCGGCGTTGCGCAGCGCGCGGCCCAATGCGCCGCCTGCTCCTCGGCCGCGGTCGCGAGCTCGGTGAACATGGCGCGGGCCTGCGGCGCGGGCTCGATGCGAGCGATCTCGCGGTAGAGGTAGGCCGACTGCAGCTCCTCGGACCAGTGCTCGTAGGCCGACATGGGCCGGAGAGTAGCGGCCCCAGAGGCCCGTGGCACGGGCCGGGGTGCGCAGGCTCGACAACGCCGCTCGCAGCGGGCGACAATCGGCGACTCATATGACGATACCCCACATCGCGCTCGTCACCGGCGCTGGCCGCGGAATCGGCGCCGCGGTGGCTGCGGAACTCGCACGCGTGGGCGCCACGGTCGTGCTCGCGGCCCGATCGCTCGACGAGTGTGAGCGCACCGCGCAGACGCTCCGCTCCGGCGGTGGCAGAGCCCTCGCGGTCACGCTCGACGTCGGGGATCCCGCTTCCATCGCGGCGGCGCTCGCGCGCGTCCGCGGGGAGGTCGGCGCTCCCGACTGGCTCGTCAACAACGCCGGCATCGCCGTCAGCGCGCCGCTGTGCCCCAAGGACGGCAGCGCCGACGAACTCTACGAGCGTCACATGGCGGTCAACTTCCACGGGGCGCGGCGCATCGCCGAGGCGCTGCTGCCCGCGATGAGAGCGGCTCGCTACGGACGCATCGTCAACATCGCTTCGTCGGCGGGGCTTCGCGGCTACCGCTACGTCGCGGCGTACTGCGCGTCGAAGCACGCTCTGATGGGCTGGGCCCGCGCGGCCGCGCTCGAGCTCGATGGGAGCGGCGTGCAGGTGGCGAGCGTGTGTCCGCACTACGTCGACTCGCCGATGACCGACGCATCGGTGCGGACGATCGCGGCCAAGACCGGGCGCAGCGAGTCCGAGGCGCGCACGCTGCTCGCGGCCGAGAATCCGTCCGGCAAGCTCGTCGAGCCCGCTCAGATCGCCCGCGTGGTGCGCGAGCTCCTTCAAGGCGAGTGCAACGGGGCCGAGGTCGAGCTCGACGGCGGCGAGCCTCGCTATCATCCGACGCAGCGATGAAGCTCGAGACGATCCAGCCGCAGGATTGGGCCGCGCCCAAGGGCTATTCCAACGGTGTCGTGGCGCCCGCGGGCGCGCGGCTCCTGGCCGTCGCGGGGCAGATCGCGTGGGACGCCGAGCAGCGGCTCGTCGGCCGCGGTGACTTCGCCGCGCAGTTTCGCCAGGCGCTCGCCAACGTCGTCGCCGTCGTGCGCGCGGCGGGCGGCGGCCCCGAGCACCTGATGCAGCTCACGATCTACGTCACCGACAAGCGCGCCTACCTCGCCTGCACGCGCGAGCTAGGGCTGGCGTGGAAGGATCTCATCGGGCGCCACTATCCGGCGATGGCGCTCGTGCAGGTCGCGGACTTGCTCGAAGACGGTGCGCAAGTCGAGATTGCCGCGCTCGCCGCTTTGCCCTGAACCCCAGCGTCCCGCCCGACCTTCCCCACGGAGCCTCGCATGGAATCGCCCTCACGCCTCGAACTCGCCCTGCGCGGTCCGCTCGCGGCCGTCGCGCAGCTCGAGCAGCGCACTCGCGCCCTCGCTTTGGTG
>JBIKYW010000101.1:0-8834 GCA_044355055.1 Planctomycetota bacterium
CAACCGAGCAGGACCTTGGCTCCGACGGCGCGCGAGAGACGCTGCCCGAGCTCTTCCAGCGCGGCGCCGTAGTGGTGGGACACGAACACGACGCAAAGATCGGCTGAGCGACCTTGGAGTTGTTCTCGCACCTGCGCGAGAACCTGTTGCTCCGCGCGAGCGGACTCGGGCTCGGTCGACAGCGCGGAGGCGAAGCGGGGCGGAGTGGGCATGGGCGGCGAGGGTCTACACCGGTCAGTCTAGCGACTGCGCACTGTGGGGTACCCGCACGGTGGAGCTTGTGCGCGGTCCTCTACGCACGAGGGCGCGTTTCACGTCTGCGCCCTGTGCCTAGCATCGAGTACGTCGGGAGGTCGTCCGCAGCGTGGGCGCCACGTTTCGGACGCTTCCGCCGAGGAGATCTCCATGAGCCACACGCACGAGCCCGACGTCCAGCCCTTCGAGAGTGTCGTGATCCGTTTCGCCGGTGACTCGGGCGACGGCATGCAGATCACGGGCAACCAGTTCACCCACACGGCGGCGGTGATCGGCAACGATCTCGCGACGTTCCCGGACTACCCGTCCGAGATCCGCGCACCCGCGGGCACGCGTCCCGGGGTCTCGGGTTTCCAAGTGCGCTTCAGTTCATCGGACATCCACACGCCGGGCGATCAGCCCGACGTGCTCGTCGCCATGAATCCCGCTGCGCTCATCGTAAATCTCAAGGACCTCCGCCCCGGCGGCATCGTGGTGGTCAATACAGGTCAGTTCACGGACGCGGACCTCAAGAAAGCCGCGCTCGAGCGCAATCCGCTGCTCGATGGCTCGCTCAAGGGCTATCGCGTGCTCGAGATCGACATCAACAAGCGCGTCGCCGAGGCGCTCGCGGGTACGGGGCTGTCGGCGAAGGAGGTCCAGCGTTGCAAGAACTTCTACACGCTCGGACTGATGTACTGGCTCTACAGTCGACCGCTCGACACGACGCTCAAGTGGCTCGAAGAGAAGTTCGCGAAGCGGCCCGAGCTGGCGGAGGCGAACAAGCTCGCGATGCAGGCGGGCTACAACGCGGGGGACATTCACGAGTTCTTCCACGGTCGCTACGAGGTCTTGCCGTGCAAGAGCCTGCCCAAGGGCACGTATCGCAACGTGATGGGCAACGATGCGACGGCGATGGGCTTGGTCGCGGGCGCGCAGCTCGCTGGACTCCAGATCTTCCTCGGCTCGTATCCCATCACTCCGGCCTCGGGCATCCTCGAGGCGCTGGCGAGCTACAAGGAGCACGGCGTTCTCACGTTCCAAGCGGAAGACGAGATCGCCGCGGTGTGCTCGGCGCTCGGCGCGTCGTACGCGGGCTGTCTCGGCGTGACGACGACGTCGGGGCCGGGCATGGCACTCAAGACGGAGGCCTTGGGGCTCGCGGTGGGCACGGAGCTGCCGCTCGTGATCGTCAATGTCCAGCGCGGAGGTCCGTCGACGGGCTTGCCGACGAAGACCGAGCAAGCGGATCTGTTGCAGGCGCTTTTCGGACGCAACGGCGAAGCGCCGATTCCCGTGCTCGCCGCATCGAGCCCCGCGGACGCCTTTGAATGCGCGGTCGAGGCGTGTCGCATCGCGGTGCAGTACATGACGCCCGTGATCTTGCTGTCCGACGGCTACATCGCGAACGGCGCGGAGCCTTGGCGGATTCCCGAGCTCGCGGAGCTCACGCCGTTTCCTGCGAAGTTCCTCGAATCCGTTCCCGAAGGCGGATTCTTGCCGTTTGCGCGCGACGAGCGACTCGCGCGACCTTGGGCGCGTCCGGGGACGCCGGGCCTCGAACATCGCGTCGGTGGAATCGAGCGCGCGAACCTGACGGGTCACATCTCCTACGACCCGGAGAATCACGAGCTGATGTGCAAACTGCGCGCGCAGAAGGTGCAGGGTATCCGCGACTCGCTTCGCACGCCCGAGGTCTACGGCGACGAGCGCGGCGACGTGCTCGTGCTCGGTTGGGGCTCGACCTTCGGCGCGATTCGCAGCGCCGTCGAAGAGCTGCGCAAGCAAGGTCGCGCTGTGTCTGCGCTCCACTTGCGCCACATCTGGCCGCTCCCGCTCGGTCTCGACGAGATCTTCGCGAACTTTCGCGCGGTGCTCGTACCCGAGATGAATCTCGGTCAGCTCGTGCGCGTTCTGCGCAGCGAGTACACGCACCACAACTTCATCTCGTATCCCAAGGTCCAAGGTCAGCCGTTCCGAACCTTCGAGCTCACCCGCAAGATCCTCGCGCTTTTGGAGCAATGAACATGGCCGCGAACACGATGCTCACCAAGAAGGACTTCAAGTCGGATCAAGACGTGCGCTGGTGCCCGGGCTGCGGGGACTACGCGATCTTGAACTGCGTGCAGGGCGTGATGGCTCAGCTCGGCATCCCGCGCCATCAGCTCTGCTTCGTGTCGGGCATCGGCTGCTCCAGTCGCTTCCCGTACTACATGAACACGTATGGATTTCACACGATCCACGGCCGTGCGACCGCCTTCGCGACGGGCATCAAGTCTGCGAATCCGGACCTCTCGGTCTGGGTCGTCACGGGAGATGGCGACGGCCTCTCGATCGGTGGCAACCACATGGCGCACATCTTGCGCCGCAACGTCGACGTGAAGATCTTGCTCTTCAACAACGAGATCTACGGGCTCACGAAAGGCCAGTACTCACCGACGTCGCCGCAAGGCAAGAAGACCAAGACGTCGCCGATGGGCTCGGTCGATCGCCCCTTCGATCCGGTGAGCTTCGCGCTCGGCTGCGGCGCCACGTTCGTCGCACGCACGATCGACACGCACCAAAAGCACATGGAGCAGGTGCTTCTCGCCGCCGCAGCGCACAAGGGCTGTGCATTCGTCGAGATCTACCAGAACTGCGTCATCTTCAACGACGGTGCGTTCGAGACCATCACCGAGAAGACCGTGCGCGAGGATCACACGGTGGATCTGCGGCCGGGCGAGCCGCTCGTGTTCGGGAAGGAGCACGACAAGGGCATCCGCATCGACTCGTGGGAGCCGCGGATCTGCGCGGCGGGCGATGCGGAGCTCTGGCGCGCGGATCATCCGTCGCCGGGCGCAGCATTCGTGATGGCGCAGATGGACTCGCACCCCGAGTTGCCCCGGCCGATCGGGATCTTCCGCGACGTCTCCGTGCCGACCTTCGACTCAGGTCTGCACGAGCAGATTCGCCGTGCTCGCTCCGCGCGTGGACCGGGCTCGCTGGAGAAGCTCCTCCACTCTGGCGAGACGTGGACCGTGAGCTGAGTTGCCACGTCACGACATCCTCGCTCACGGCGTTCCGCGGAGTCCTTCTGCGAAAGCGGGGCTGCGGGCTATTCTGCGTCGCATGCAGCCCCTCTCCGTGTCACGCCGTGATTTTCTGCAAGTATCCGCCGCTTCGGCCGCGCTGATGTCGCTGTCCTGCTGCATGGCGCGTCAGCCGCGAGTCGATGGTATCGAGCGGCGTCGGTTCGGGCGGACCGACTTGGACGTGGCGTTGCTCGGATTCGGCGGCGCCGAGATTGGATACGAACAAGCGAGCGCGGAGACGGTGAACCGACTGCTCAACTCGGCTCTCGACGCCGGACTCAACACGATCGACACCGCGGAGTGCTATCGCGAGTCGGAGGTGTTGATCGGGGATGCGATCGCGCAGCGCCGCAAGGACTTCTATCTGTTCACGAAGTGCGGGCATACATCGGAGCCGCCTGCGCAAGGGCCCGATTGGTCGCGCAAGGGCGTGGTGCAGTCGATCGAGCGCAGTCTGCGGCGCTTGCGCACAGACGCGGTGGATCTCGTGCTCCTTCACTCGTGCTCGCTGGACGAACTGAAGAAGGGTGAGTGCATCGCGGGACTCGAAGATGCGAAGCGCCAAGGCAAGACCCGCTACATCGGCTACAGCGGCGACTCGCAGGCTGCCCTCTGGGCGATCGAGTCGGGACGCTTCGACGCGCTCGAGACCTCGGTGAACATCTGCGATCAAGAGTGCATCGAGCTCACTTTGCCGCTCGCGCACGAACGCGGCATGGGCGTGATCGCGAAGCGACCGATCGCGAACGCCGCGTGGCGCTACGACGGCACGCCGTCGAACGGCTATCACGTCGAGTATTGGAATCGGCTGCAGAAGCTCGCGTTCGACTTCACGACGGGCGAGCGTCGTGGCGACACCGGCCTCGACGGCGCCGCGGGAGTCGCGCTGCGCTTCGCCGCGATGCAGTCGGGCGTGCACGTGCTCATCGTCGGCACCACGAAGCCCGAGCGCTGGGCGCAGAACGCGGCGCTGCTCGCGGCGGGGCCGCTGTCGCGAGCGAAAAACGACGCGATCCGTGCTCGCTGGAAGGCGATCGCGGAGCCCTCCTGGGTCGGACAGACCTGAGTCGCCGCTCCCACTCAGGGGTGCTTGGCGTGTTCGTCGAGGAGTTCGCGCACCTTGTGCGCGAGAGCGCTAGGGCTGAAGGGCTTTTCGAGAAGCGCGACCCCGTCCCGGACGATGCCGTGCTGCGCGATGATGTCGTCCGTGTAGCCCGAGACGAAGAGCACGGGTAGTCCGGGGTAGCGCTGCCGCACGGCCTCGGCGAGCTGGCCACCATTGATGCGGGGCATGACGACATCGGTCACGAGGACGTCAGGTTGAACGACGGCCTGCGCGAGCTTCTCTAGCGCGCAGTCGGCATTCGGGCAGGCGGTCACGGTGAAGCCCTCGTGCTCCAGCCCCTTGATCATGAAGTTGCGTACCTGATCTTCGTCTTCGACGAGCAGGACGTGCTCGCCGCGCGAGGTTCGTGTGCGCTGCAGCGGCTCCGCGGCTGCGTTCTCGGTCGTTGCAGTGGACGCGAGAGGCCAGTACACCGAGAACGTCGAGCCTTGGCCGAGCACGCTCTGAACTTCGATCCGGCCATGGTTCTGCTGGATCACGCCGAGCACGGTGGCCAGTCCCAGTCCCGTGCCCTTGCCGATGTCCTTCGTCGTGAAGAAGGGCTCGAAGATGTTCTGGCGCGTGGTCTCGTCCATTCCGATGCCGCTGTCTCGCACGTCGAGCCGAATCGCGTCGAGGCCTCCGGGCAAGGGGCTTGCGCCGCGCACGAGATGAGTCGAAACGTGCACTTCCCGAGCATTCCCGTGCGCCGCTGCGTGAACGGCATCGCGCGCATTGAGCAGCAAGTTGCCGAGCAGCTGATCGAACTGCTGGCGATCGGCGAGCACGGGGGTCGGCTCGGTGCAGGGGGTGAACTCGAGGCGGATGTCCTCGCCGATCAAGCGTCGGTACAGCTTGAGTGAATCGGCGATCTGGAGATTCAGGTCGAGCAGCGTCGGGCGGATCACCTGCTTGCGGCTGAACATCAGGAGTTGCTGCGTCAGCGCTTGGGCACGGTGGCTCGCCGCGAGCACCTCGGCGAGCGATTGCTGGTGGTGCGGACCGAGAGAGCTGTCGAGCTGCATCAGCTCGGTGTTGCCGCAGATCACCATCAACATGTTGTTGAAGTCGTGCGCGACGCCGCCCGCGAGCCGCCCGATCGACTCCATGCGACGTGCCTGCGCGAGCTCGCCTTTGAGCCGATCCTGTTCCTCGGCCGCGCGTTGCTGCTGGATCATTCGCTGCTCGAGCTCCGCATTCGAGCGGTCGAGCGCCGCGACTTGGTCTGCGATCACTTTGCGCGAGAGCAGCATCTCGTGCAGGACGTTGACGTGACTCGCGAACATGCGCAGACCGGGCACGGAGAGGGCATCGAAGCGCGGGAAGAACGGCTTCTTGCGCTGGGTCACCGCGGCCACCAATGCGCGCAGCTCGCCCTTTGGATCGCCGTCGACGGTGGCGAAGAGCACGGTCGCAACTCCACCGCCGTGGAAGCGCACGGCCTGCAAGCCGTCGCCTTCGATCAGCGAGGTCTTCCACACGGAACACTCGGTCAAGAGGGTCGCCAGCGCAGCGCACTCCGGCTCCGACGAAGGCCGAGGTCCGCGCGCCGCGAGCACGCTCAGCTTGCCTTGCGCGAGCGAGACCGCGAGGCACGACTCGCAGTCGAACGTCTCCACCGCCGAATCGACCACGCGCTCCCAGAACGTCGGTTCATCGACCGTCGGACCCGCGCGCTCGCTGAAGCGCACGATGCCTTCGAGGACCTTGTGCTCCCGATCCCGTCGGTCACGCAGGTCGATCAGCTCCTGCTGCGTCGAGAGCAGGAGACTGACGTTGCGCTGCAGCTCCGCCCGTGTCCGAGCGAGAGCTTCCGAGTCCCGCTCTACGGGATCCGGCGGGGGGGGCTGTGGTCCGCTCATGCGCGGCTGATGACGTACAGCGAGGTTGTGTAGTTGTGGAACTCGTTCTTCGCGCCGAGGCGAGCGAACTCGCCGAACCCGTACATGCCGAGCCACGCCGGGGTCTCGCCGTTCTGCGCCAGCGGAGTCTGCATGGCGCGGACGATCTCCTCCTTCGAGACGCGATCCAAGGTCAAGCGGCCGCGCGCGCCGCAGTCCGCGTGGAACACGCCGACGATCTTGCGCTTGCCGACGGCCGCCTTGATCTGGTTCATCATCACGTCGAGGTTCTTGAAGATGCGCGCCTCATCGCGGCGCATCAGCGAGAGCTTCGTGCCTGTCTCGCACGTGACAGGCATCAAGAACGTGCCGTCAGGGAGCGTGCGCGTGATCACGCGCAGCAGGTGCGAGTCGCCATACTCGGCCTCGACGCGCCGCGCGAGCTTCACGCCGACCGCGCCCGGCGGGATCGTGTCGCCCGGCTGCGCCGTGGCGGGCAGGCCGAGGTTGCGCGTGAAGACGCGCCACGCGGGCTCGCCGTCGAGCTCGTGCACGCGGTTGCCGGTGGCGCGCGTGACGGTCATCTCGACGCCGGACGGCACGAACCCGTGCGAGGCCTGCGTGTAGACCTCCAGCGTCGGGTCGAAGAATCCGATCAGGACCGCCGCGTGCTCGTGGACCTTGTCGTCGACGAACTGGAAGCTCGCCACGCCCTTCATGTTGTCCGCGGACGTGCCGCCGAAGATGGTGACGTTCGGGCCGAGCACCGACTCGATGCCCTCGATGGAGCCGTCGCAGTCGATGTCGATGCCCGAGGCGAGGTACATCACGAAGCGGGGCTGGCCGCGCTGCGCAACGAGGTCGCGCGCGAGCTTGGCGGCCTGCTCGTAGGAGTTCGCACCGTCGACGTGCTCGGCGACGGTCATTCCAACTTCCTCGTCCGGACCCCAGACCAGCATCAGCGCCAAGGCCCGCATGCTCTCGTTGGCGCCTTCGCGGCCGATCACCCCGGCGCAGGTGCAGCCCACGATCCGCGAGGTGGGGCAGAGCTTGCGCACGGCCGCGATCACGGCTGCGTCGTCGTGGCCCATCGTCAGGTGGAAGGCCACCACCCGGGCGTCGGCGGGGTTGCGGCCCGCGCTGGCGGCCCGGATGGCCTCGGCTACGGCCTGGGCGGTGTCGACGGTGCCATTCGAGGCGGAAGTGAACGCGAGCATCGGGGGGGCTCCTTTGGGAGGCAGGTTCTCAGACGTGCAACATGTAAGTATCCCACGGATCCCGCCGAGGCGTCAATGTGGACTCTCTCGGGGGCATTCTCCGCACTTGGACCCAGTCTCCTGACGTCAGGAAAGGCACTTTCAGGCGCGCCCTGACTCTGGACACGCGGAGTTCCCCACCTGAAACGCTCGAAACGCGGCTCAGGGCAGCTCGAAGATCTCGATCACCGGGCCGACCGTCCGGGCTTCCAGCACGCGCGACGTGACGTGGGGCCAGCCCTCCGCCTCGACGTCTTGGTCCCACAGCTGATGGTCGCTGAAGCCTGAGTCCCCGTCGGGAGAGATGCGGGCGACGCGCCGCGCGATCCGGCGCAGGGACGCCACGATCCGCGCGCGGTCGGGGCTCTGGTTGGGCGCGATGGTGTTCACCACGTAGTACCCCGGCCCGTGGGAGAGCACGAAGCGGTCGACGTCTTCGTCGCTCTCCAGAGCCCCGAACTCGGGCTTTCCGGTGATCCAGTAGAGGCGGAACAGGGGCTCGACGCGACGCGCGTCCGCCAGCCGATTCTGATAGCGCGACCACGGGCTGAAGAACGCGGCCCGGCCCTCGGGGTAGCGCAGGCTCTCGACCGTGCGCATCAGGGGGAAGTCGAGCGGCGGCAGGACGTAGATCGCTCGGTCGGCCGGGGCGGGGACGTGCTCGCGAATCCACTGCGCAGTCTCGTCGAGCGTCGAGCCTTGCCCGCGCATCCACGACATCTTGGTGGAGGCCGCAAGCGGCACGCCGAGGAGCGCGAGCGCCGCGACCGTGGCCGCGCGCGAGCGCAGCGCGAGCTGGGCGAGCCCCCAAGCCGCAAAGGTCGCGAGGTAGGGGAGCAGCGGGAGCAGGAAGCGCTCGTAGGTCTGATTGAACAAGCCCGCGAGCAGGAGGTACGGCACGACGTACGAGAGCACGACGAGTACGTCGCCGCGCTCGGTTCGCGCGCTGCTCTTGCGCAGCAGCCACACCGCGAGCGCGACGAAAAGCAGCAGCGTCAGCGCGGGCTCGTAGAACCAGATCGTTCGCGCGAGCCGCGCGAAGCCCGTGCCGTCGAAGGGCAGGTCGCGGAGCACGCTCTGCGTCGCGTCATCGCCCGCCATCGCGGCCTGCGCTGCCTCGTCGAAGTAGTACCAGTAGAACGCGCGGAACGACGCGAGGGCCGCTGCGCCGATGAGCACGATGCGCAGGTCGAGCCAGCGGCGATCACGCCGCGCGAGCTGCGCTACGGCGATGGGGGCGAGCACCGCGAGGCCGTTGTGCAGCGTTCCGACGGCGAGCGCCGCGAAGAGCGCCGTGACGAGATACGAAGCCCAGCTCGGCGAGCTG
>JBIKYW010000558.1:0-2617 GCA_044355055.1 Planctomycetota bacterium
CACGTCGAGGTGGGTCATCACGGGATAGCCCGAGTGCATGTAGCCCGCGCTGATCTGGCGATCGGCGACGAAGCGCTCGGGCCGCGGACGTTCCTTGGGGATCCCGACGAGCTCCGCTTGCGCGTCGAGCGCCGCGTCCCAGAAGCGCATCAGCGCCTCGGGGTCTTCGAGAGCGCGAACGGCGCTCGAAGGCACGCTGATCCACAGCTTGCGCGAGCCGAGCTCGGCCCACGGGGCTGGGCGCGCACGCTGCGCGTCGCGCCACTCCGCGAGCGAGGTCTCGCCTAAGAGGAAGCGCGGCGCCGGGACGCCGCCGCGGATTTGGACTCGCACGCGACCCGCCGTGCAGCCTTCAGGCACGACCACGTAGATCGGTCCGCCAAAGGGATTCGCTGCGAGCGTGGACTTCTCGCTCGCCGGCACTTCGACCGTGATCTCGGGCACGCGCTTCCATTCGTCGTGGTGCCACAGGTCGTCGGTGTGGCAGCCGATGCGCAGCCCAAATCCGCGGCCGAGCGACTCGCTGGGGAGTTGCAGCTCGATCTTCGCGCCGGGCCGCGCGTAGGCGCCGGTGGAGTGCCACCCGCCGAGCGTCGTGTCGATCTCCAGCGCGATCGGCTGTGCCGGAGCCTCGACGTCGCCCGGAAAATCCGCGGCGCTCGCGTGCGACTTGACCTTCGCGATCGGGAGCCGACGGAGCATCTCGACTTGGATGCCCATCAGCGCGCGCCGAAGCGCGTCTTGGCGAGCGAGCGGCCGCGACTCGCTCACGACGAGCTCGGCTTCGCGTGACTTCACGAGCTTCTCGAGCTTGTCGCGGAACTCGACGTCTCCTTCCGGCATCCAACGCAGTGCGAGCTGCAGCGAGACCTGCGCCTGCGCCAAATCCGCGTCGCTCGCACTTGTCTTGCCGCCGTCGAGCGCGAGGAGCAGCTCGAGCGCGCGCTGTGCGTGCACGAGCGGCGAGATCGTTCCGACTGCGATGTGGCCGCTCGGATCCGTGGCCCCCGTGTAGCCGTCGGTGTAGGCGATCCCGGCGCGCGCGAGCAGTCTCTGGCCCGGCAGCGCTTCGATTTGTGCGCCGCGATGTCCTTGCAGCCAGCCCCACGGCGTATCGCCGCACAAGAGCCCTCCGCCCTTCGCCACCCAATCGCCGAGCCATGCCTGCTCCTCGTCCGTGAGCGAGAGCGGCGCACAGCCGATCAAGTCGAGCTTGTCCACGCCTTCGGGTTTCGCCCCGCGCGGTAGCTCGATGACCTCGAAGCCCGCCTCGCGGAAGAGCCCGCCGAACATTCCCGCGTGAACCCCGACCTTCAGCCCACGCGCCTTGGACTTCGCAGCCCACTCGACGAGCGCGCCCATCAACTGTGCGGTCTGTCCGGGCCGCTTCGCCGCGGCGCCTGCGTAGCCGTTGTGACCCCACACCACGACTCGACCGGCGCCGATGCGTCCTCCGGCAACGATCGCGGCGCGCTGACCGGCGTGCTCGGCAACTACGATCGGAAAGGCCTTGTCTCCAAAAACCGCGAGCGGTCCGGGAATGCCCGTGCGCTCGAACAGCGTGACCCCGGCGACGAGTTTCTGCGCGTCGTCCTGCGCCCATGCACGCGGCGTGCAGAGTCCGACGAACGAGACGAGCCATAGTGCAAGGTAGGAAAACTGCATGTCGATTCTCTCTCTTTCGACGGCTCGCGGCCTGTTCAATCGAGCGGGAACACCGTGGAGCTGTGGATCTCGCTCACTCCGCTGTCGCGCACGATCTCGCGCCAGTTGTGGGAGCGAACCCCGCCACCGGCGAGGATTGCGATGCGACCGCGCGCGCGCTCGCGAAGCGTGCGCAGCTCTCCGCGTCCCGCGTGCGCATCCGCCGCGCCGCCGGTCGTGAGCACGCGATCGACGCCCAACTCGATCAGCGCGTCGAGCGCTTCGAGCCTGTCGGGCGTTCGGTCGAAGGCACGATGGCACGTCACCTTGAGGGGGCGGGCGAGAGCGACGAGCTCCCGCATGCGCTCGACATCGAGTCGCCCGTCCGCATGGAGTACGCCGAACACCGCGGCCATCACCTTGCGCTCCTTGAGCCACGCGATGTCGGAGCGCATCGATTCAAGCTCGCCCGCGTCGTACGTGAAGTTTCCGCCCCGCGGACGCACCATCACGCACAGAGGCAGCGTGGTGTTCGCCTGCGCGAGCTCCATCAGCCCGCGGGTCGGAGTCACCCCGCCGACTTCGAGACGCGAGCACAGCTCGATGCGCTGCGCTCCGCCTGCGACAGCTCGCTGGAGCGCGCCGAGCGAATCCACCACCACTTCGAGCAGCGTCATGCGTTTGCGCTCCGTGTGCGCAGCCGATCGAGCGCGACGGCCGCGACGATGATCGCCCCCGTCACGAGCTCTTGCACCCAGTTGTCCATGCCGAGCTTCGTGCAGCCGTTGTCGACGACGGTCATGATCAGCGCGCCGACCAGTGTGCCAGCGATCGAGCCTTGTCCACCCGACAGGCTCGCTCCGCCGATCACGGCGGCTGCGATGACCTTGAGCTCGTAGCCTTGCGCGGTCGTCGGGTCGCCCATCGAAAGATACGAGGTTTGCAGCACCGCGGCGACGCCCGCGCACGCGAG
>JBIKYW010000102.1:0-8823 GCA_044355055.1 Planctomycetota bacterium
AGCGCGCGAGCGCGCCGCACAGTGCTCAGCTCTAGGCCTGAGCGTTGACGTTGACGGTCACGTCCGCGAAGCGCTCGCCGTGGATGTGAATCTTCACGACGTGGGCTCCGACGGTCTTGATCGGCGCGTCGAGGCGCACGTCCTTCTCCGGCACGCCGTGACCGGCGGCCACGAGCAGCTCGGAGATGGTCGCCGCGTTGACCGAGCCGAACAGGTGACCCTGCTCGTCGGCCTTGGCCGAGGTGGACACGACCACGCCCGCGAGCTTCGCCACGCGCGCGTCGATCTCCTCGTCCCGCTTGCGCTCCTCGACATCGAGGCGTGCACGCTTGCGGGCCATCAGGCGCTTGTTGTCTTCCGTCGCCTCGGTGGCGAACCCGTTCGGAAACAGGTAGTTGCGGGCAAAGCCGGGGCGAACGCGCACGACGTCACCGCACTTGCCGAGGTGCTGCACATGCTCGCGCAGCAGGACTTCGATGTTGGCCATGTGGAAGGCTCCTTACTGAACGAAGGCCATGAGGCCCATGTGGCGAGCGCGCTTGATCGCTTGCTTCAATTCGCGCTGGCACTGCGTGCAGAAACCAGAGCGCTTGCGCGAGAGGATCTGCGCCTGCGGGGTGAGGAACTTTTGGAGGTACGCGACCTCCTTGTAGTCGATCTTGGGGTCGTCGCAGTGACGGCTCGCGATCGGCGGGCTGGGCTTGCGGCTCTCGGCCATGGTTCAGCTCTCCTCCGTGGCAGCGGCTTCGGGGACTTCGGTTTCGGCGCCTTCCGCAGCCTCGCCGTCGTCGGCAGGTGCGTTGCGGCGCAGGTTTTCTTGAATCGGACGGTCCGCGAGGTCGCCGAACACGGCGCGCTCGGGGGAGGCGACCTCTTCGGTCGGCGGCGGCGGCACGATGTAGCCGTCGGCACCTTCCTCGGCGGCCTTCTCCAGCTCACCGGCCGGAATCGCGTCGACCTTGAGGAGCAGGTAGCGCAGCACGCGCTCGTCGAGCTCGAAGTCGCGGCGGACGCTGTTCAGGCCCGGGCCCGCGATCTCGAAGTACGCGAGCAGGTAGGTGCCGCGGGTGCGGCCCTTGATCGGATAGGCGAGCTTGCGCTCGTCCCAGCGCCGGGCGCAGAGCACCTTGGCGCCATTCTTCGCGAGCAGGTCCGTCACCATGGCCTTCGCCTGGCGCCAGTCCGCTCGCACCACCTGGTTGTCCAGGAGGAACATGCCTTCGTAGGTCGTAGTCAAAACTTCAGTTCTCGCTTTCGTGTTGTGAGCGGGCCGACGGGTCCTAGCCGCCTTCTGGCCCAAGGTCTTTCCAGCGGCTGTGAAACCGCGTCATCAACCTCTCCAAGCTCTCCGGCTCGTCGAGCCACGCCGCGAGGAAGTCGGCCGCATGGGCCACCGTGATCTCGGCGTGGACGCGCGCGTCGCCGGTGAGCTGCGTGAGGACGTGACGCGCCGCGTCGGTCCTCGGCCTGCCAACCCCGATCCGTAGCCGCGGAAAGTGGTCGCTGCCGAGCATCTGCACCATGGAACGCACCCCGTTGTGACCGCCTGCGCCGCCGTGAGGGCGGATGCGCAGCGCACCTTCCGGCAGGTCGAGGTCATCGAAGACCGCGAGGATCTGCTCGGGCGGCACGCCGAACGCGCGGGCGAGCGGGGCGACTGCGGCACCCGAGAGGTTCATGAACGTCAGGGGCTTCACGAGGAGCGCGTCGCGACGGGTGTCGCGCGCGACCGAGCAAGCCACGGACGCCAGAGGGGCTCCGAGCACCGCGGGAGGTTCAAAGATCAGCTTGGCGTGCCGTGCGAGCAGGTCGAGCGCGTGGAACCCCAGGTTGTGGGGCGTCCACTCGTATTGCGGTCCGGGGTTGCCGAGGCCGACGACGAGACGGGTCACGGGAGCACCAAGGGCTCTCCGGCGTCGGCGGGTGCCGAACCGAAGAGCGGGCGGAAGATTGTAGGGGCGGCGCCGCGCGGCGCAAGCCTCGTGCCCCGCTCCCCCTCCCTCCGCGCAGCGCAGCGCGGCCGCCGGGGTCGCCCCCCGCCTTCCCCGGGACCTCGGGGCCAGCAAACAGAGAGCGCCCCCCACGACTCGCGCGGGAGGCGCTCGGTTCACGCGGCGCCCGAGAGCGCCGGAGGCTGCGGCCTGAAGCGGCGACTACTTGGCCGGCTTCTTGGCGTCGCCAGCCTTCGCGGCCGGAGCGGCACCAGCGGCCGGAGCGGCGCCAGCCTTGGCACCGGCAGCCGGAGCAGCGGCGGCCGAAGCGGAGGCACCCTCGGCCGGAGCGGCCTCGGCGGCCGGCGCGGCCTCGACCTTGATCTCGCTGATGCGCGCGACCGTCGCGTTCGGGTTGGTGACGAGGTCGACGTTCGCAGGCAGCTTGATCTGCGCGGCGGTCACGCTCGTGCCCGGCTCGAGGTCGGCCACCGAGACTTCGAGCTCGTCGGGGATCTCGGTCGGGAGCGCCATGACCTTGACGGGGGCCATGAGCTGGTTGAGCACGCCCTTGGGGTGGCCGACGAAGTGCAGGTCGACCTCGACCTCGGTCTTCTTCTTCAGGTCGACGCGACGGAACTCGACGTGGATGATCGAGTCACCGAAGGTGTCCCAGTCGAGGTGGCGCACGATCGCCGCTTCCTTCTTGCCCGAGAAATCGAGCTCGAACACGTGCTGGTGGCGACGGCGAGCCGTGAGGAACTCGTCGGCGTCGATCGAGAAGTCCACGTGCGGCGCCTCCTTCGTCGACTCGAGCGACGAGGGGATGCGGCCGAGCGAGCGCAGCGCGGAGGCGGTGCGCGAACCGAGCTTCTTGCGCGGCTCGGACTGGAGGACGGCGGTCGGGGCGTTCTTGGTCTGCTTCATTGGATTTCCTCGAAGAGCGAGCTTACCGACTCGCTTCTGTGGATGTTGCGGATCGCGCGGGCCAGCAGGCCCGCGACGCTGACGACTTCGAGCGCCTTGGGGCTCTCCCCACGGCGCGGGATGGTGTCCGTGACCAGAATCTTGTCCGCCGGGCAGGCGTCGAGACGCTGGACGGCGGGGCCGCAGAACACGGCGTGCGAGGCGGCGAGCACGATCTTCTTCGCGCCATGGCGGCGCGTGATCGCGGCGGCCTCCGAGATCGAGCCGCCGGTCGAGATCATGTCGTCGACGATGATCACGTTGCGGCCGTCGACGTTGCCGATGACGTGCTCGACCGCGATCTCGGAGCCCGAGATACGGCGCTTGTCGACGATGGCGAGGTCCGCGCCGATGGCCTTGGCCCATGCGCGCGCCATCTTCACGCCGCCGACGTCGGGGGTGACGATCACGGGATTCTCGATGCCGAGGCGCTTCACCGCCGCCATCAGGACCGGCTTGGCGTAGAGGTGGTCGACGGGAATGTCGAAGAAGCCCTGAATCTGGGCCGCGTGCATGTCCATCGTCAGCATGCGGTCCGCGCCCACGCTCGCGAGCGTGTCGGCGACGACCTTGGCGCTGATCGGCACGCGCCCCTCGTCCTTGCGGTCCTTGCGCGCGTAGCCGTAGTAGGGCATCACGACCGTGACGCGCCCCGCGCTCGCGCGGCGCAGCGTGTCGATGATGAGCAAGAGCTCGATCCAGTTCTCGTTGACCGGCGGGCAGGTCGGCTGGATCACGAACACGTCGCCGCCGCGGATGTCGTCGTAGACCTTGATGTCGATCTCGCCGTCCGGGAAGCGCCCGATGTGCGCGTTGGCGACCGGGATGTCGAGCTCGGCCGAGATCGACTGCGCCAGCTCCTTGTGAGCCGTGCCCGACATCAATACGAGGCGATCTTGGGTGTAGCCCATGGTCCTACGCGCTCCCCGTCTTGCGACGCGCCTTGGCCTTGGCCGGAACCCCGACCCACAGCTCGCCCGCGCCGACGTGCGAGCCGTGCGTGACCACCGCGTTGGCGCCGGTCGTGGCGCCCTCGCCGGTCGAGCAGGGCGCGACGAGCACGGTGCCGCAGCCCAAGAAGCTGCGGTCGGCCACGGTGGTCTTGTGCTTGTGCTTGCCGTCGTAGTTCGCGAACACCGTGCCCGCACCGACGTTGACGCGCTCGCCGATCTCGGCGTCGCCGATGTAAGCGAGGTGCTTGGCCTTCGACTTCTTGCCGAGGCGCGAGCGCTTGGTCTCGGTGAAGTTGCCGATCTCCGCGCCGTCCGCGAGCGTCGTCTGCTCGCCGATGTGCGCGAAGGGGCCGATGTGACAGTCCGCGCCGATCGTGCAGCCCTTTTCGATCACGCTGCAGGGCGCGATGTGCGTTCCCGCGCCGATGGTGACCCCGTGGGCGATGTACGTGGTCGCCGGATCCTCGACGAACACGCCGTTGTGCATGTGGGCCTCGACGAGGCGCTGCTGCACGGCGGCGCGCGCCTCCGCGAGGTGCACGAGCGTGTTGACGCCGATCGCCTCGCGCTCGTCGGTGATCTCGACCGGCAACACGCGCTTTCCGGCCGTGGAGAACATGCCGACCACGTCGGTGACGTAGTACTCGCGCTGTGCGTTTTGGTTCGAGAGCTTCGGCAAGCTCTCGACCAAGAAGCGCCCGTCGAAGCAGTACACGCCGAGGTTGACCTCGCGCAGCGTGCGCTCGCCCGTGGTCGCGTCCTTCTCCTCGACGATGCGCGCCACCGAGTCGTCGGCGCCGCGCACGATGCGCCCGAAACCGCGCGGATTCGCGGGGCGCGCCGTCAGCAACGCCATCCCGCCGTGGGTCGCAGCTTGCTCGGTGCAGAGCAGCTCGAGGCTCTCCGGTCGCAAGAGCGGCATGTCGCCGTACAGAAGCACGACGCGGCCCGGATCGGCGCCGAGCTCGGGCAGGCAGCACTGCACCGCGTGGCCCGTGCCTTTTTGCTCCGCTTGCAGCACCGTCCGAATGCGGCCCTTGGGGTCGAGCCCCTCGACCGCGGCGCGCACCTCGTCCGCTTTGTAGCCGACGACGACGAGCACGCGCTTGGGTTCGAGCGCCAGCGCCAGATCGACCACCCACGCGATCATCGGCCGACCGCAGAGAGGCGCCATGACCTTGGCCCACCCAGTCTTCATCCGAGTCCCCTGGCCTGCCGCCAGGATGATCACGGTGTCGGGCCGGGACATGGGGTCGCTCGCGCTGAAAACGAAGGGGGCCTGTGTGGACGAAGAGAGGGCGCAAGAGGATACAAGCCGCGTCCGGGAAGTCAACGCGACCCCACCCCCACCGGCCCGCCGTGGGCTAGCATGGGGCCCCTCCTCCCCCACCCGAGGGTCCCCCCCGTTGAAGATCGCGCTGACCGGCGGGCCGCACAGCGGCAAGACCACCCTGCTCGCGGAGCTCGCCGCGCGCGGGTTCAGCACGGTCCCCGAGGCCGCCATCGGGGTCATCGAGGAGCTGGTGGCGAAGCTCGGCCGCGAAGAGGCCCGCGCGTGGCGGCTGACCCACGTCCCCCAATTCCAAGAGCAGATCGCGGAGCGCCAGCTCCAGCTCGAGTGCGCCGCGCGCCAAGAGAACGCCGCCGCCGTCTTCTGCGACCGCGGCCTCGTCGACGGCTTGGCCTACATGCGCCTCGTCGGCGCCGCGCCCACGCCGTTCGTCAAGGCCGCCGTCCAGAGCTCGCGCTACGACGCCATCGTCCTGTGCGACATCTGTCTGCCGTTCCGCTCCCGCGTCGAGACCGGCCGCACCTCCGACCTGCAGCGCGCCCGCGAGATCGAAGCGTCGCTGATCGCAACCTACCGTGAGCTCGGCTACACGCTGATCCGTTTGCCCGCGATCGAGCCCGTCGCCGCCCGAGCGGATCTCCTGCTCGACACGCTCTCGCAGCACGGACTCATCGCCTGCACGCGCATGGCGCCCTGAGCCCGTCGCCCGCGCCGCGCCCACCGCCACTCCCGGCGCAACGTCCTCGCAAGCCCGCTTGCCATGCTGCCCTCCACTCCGATGCGCCGCTTGCTCGCGGCCTCCGCGCTGTGCGCGCTGCTCTCGCTCCTGGGGCTTGCTGCGGCCCTCTCCGTGCCTTCGCTCGGGCTGCGCTTCGACGTGCCGACGGGGAACTCGAAGCTCGTTCAGGCCGTCGACATCGACCCCGCTGGCCCCGCGCGCGACGTGATGGACTCCAGCACGGTGAGGGCGCTGCGCTCGTCGGACGGTGCGCGCATCGAACTCGAAGCGGTCGACCTCATCGAAGAATCGGACTTCCTCTCGAGCTACGCGGAGATCGAGCGCTTTTTCGCGCGCCAAGGTGAGCTCGCGCAGCTCCTCGCGCAGCCCGCGCTCACGCTCGAGCTCGAGCTCCCCTCCGGCGAGCGCGTCGCGCGCGAGATCACTCCACGGCCGCGCCGCGTACGCGACCTTCCCGCCGCCTTTTGGCTCCAGCTCGCCATCGGCACCGCCGCCTTCCTCGTGAGCGCCTGGGTCTGGGCCCTGCGGCACACAGAAGCCGCCGCACGTTGGCTCGCGCTCGTCGGCGGCTCGATCTTCGTCTTCGCCGGGGCTGCCGCGATCTACAGCACGCGCGAACTCGCCCTGCCCTCGCTCGCGCACCGCGTGCTCTCTGCGCTCAACCACGCCGGTGCGCTCACCTTCGGTGCGGCGATGATCGCGCTGTTCCTCACGTATCCGCGCCCGCTCGTGCGCGCGCGGTGGCTCGCTGGGCTGTTCGCGCTCGTCGCGCTCTGGGTCGTCGCCGACATCGCACGACTCGTGCCGGATCCCGCGACGGGCAACCAACTCCCGACCCTGCTCGAGATGCTCGCCATCCTCGCCGCGATCGCCGCTCAGGCCTTCGCGACGCGCCGCGATCCGCGCGGCCGCGCGGCCCTGCGCTGGCTCGGACTCTCGGTCGTGCTCGGCGCAGGCGGCTTCGTCGCGCTCGTGATCGCGCCGGTGCTGATCGGCGGCATCCCGCCCATCTCGCAGGGCGCCGCGTTCGTGTTGTTCCTCCTGATCCACGTCGGCGTCGCGCTCGGCGTCGCTCGCTATCGACTGTTCGAGCTCGACGAGTGGGCCTTCCGGCTCCTCTTCTACCTCGGGGCCCTGCTCGCGCTGCTCGGGCTCGACGCGCTGCTCGTGCTCGCGTTCCAGCTCGATCCCGGTCCGTCGCTCGGACTCGCCGTGCTCGCGCTCGGCCTCGCGTGGATGCCCCTGCGCGATTGGCTGTGGAATCGCTTCGTCGCGCGTCGCCGCCCCGATGAGAACGAGCTCTTCCGCTCGGTGGTCGAGGTCGCCTTCGCCGCGGGCGCCGCGGAACGCGAGTCGCGCTGGACCGCTCTGCTGCGCCGCCTCTTCGATCCGCTGGAGCTCGCGAGCGCACCGAGCGAAGTCTCCGAGCCCGCGCTGCTCGACGATGGCCTCGTCCTCGCACTCCCCGCGCGCGCCGGAGCGCCCGCGCTGCACGTGCGCAACCCGTGGGGCGGCCGCGGACTCTTCGGTCCGTCGCAGCTCGCGCTCGCGCGTCAGCTGTGCGCGCTCGCAGCATGGATCGAAGAGAGCCGCCACGCCTACGACCGCGGAGCCGCGGAAGAGCGCCGCCGCATCTCCGCCGACCTCCACGACGACGTCGGCGCACGCCTCCTCTCGGGCCTGCACCGCGACTCGCTCGAAGGGACGCGCGAGAGCGTGCGCGAAGCCCTCGCGGATGTGCGCACGATCGCATCGGGCCTCGTCGGCGAAAAACGCGTGCTCGAATCGGTCGTCGCCGCGCTGCGGCACGAGAGCGGACAACGCCTCGACGGCGCGGGGCTCGAGTTCCACTGGCAATCGAGCGGCATCGACGCGCGCCAGCTCCCCTACTCGATCTATCGCAACTTCGTCGCGAGCCACCGCGAGCTCTTGAGCAACGCGATCCGCCACTCGGGCGCGCGCAACGTGAGCGTGCGCCTCGCGATCGAGAGCTCGACCTTGGTCCTCGAAGTGCGCGACGACGGTCGCGGGATCGACCCGACGCGCCCGCGCGGCAACGGCCTCTCGAACTTGGAGCGCCGCGCGGCGACGATGGGCGGAACGATGCGCTTCGAATCGGCAGAGGGCGGCGGCCTGCGCGCGACGCTGCGCGTGCCGCTAGAGGCCGCCGCGTGAGCCAGCGCACCGTGCTCGTGCTCGAGGACGTCCCCGAGGCGCGCGAGTGGCTCGCGGCACAGGCCAAGAAGCTCGCGCCTGGAGCGCGCGTCGAGACCTTCGGAACACTCGGCGACGCGCTGCGCTTCGTGCGAACGCTCGCGCCGAGCGAGTCGACCGTCGAGCTCGCGCTCGTCGACCTCGGCCTGCCGGACGGCTCCGGCATCGAGTGCGTGCGCGAGCTCGCGCAGCGCCAGAGCGCCGCGCTCATCGTCGTCGCCACGCTCTTCGACGACGACGGTCACCTGTTCGACGCGCTCGCCGCCGGCGCGCAGGGCTATGTCTTGAAGAGCGAGCCCCAGCCCGCGATCGAGCGGGCACTCGCGCGCATTCTGCAGGGCGAGCCGCCGCTCTCCCCCGCGATCGCGCGCCGCCTGATGAGCCACTTCCGCAAGCCGGCGCCTGCGGTGTCGGCGGCGGAGACCGTGCAACTGAGCCCGCGCGAGACGGAAGTGCTCGCGTGCCTCGGCCGCGGGATGCGCATCCGGGATGTCGCGCACGAGCTCGACCTCTCCGACCACACGGTCGGTGACTACGTAAAGTCGATTTACCGCAAGCTCGAGATCTCGACCCGCGCCGAAGCGGCCCTGGAGGCCGCGCGGCGGGGCCTCGTGCCGCCGAAAGGCTGAAGCCCCCTCGTTCGCGGGGATTGCGGATCTCGGCGCCTGCGCATGAGATGGACTCTGAAACGCGGGGACACGTCGAACACCGACGCGCCTCGCTCCGCCG
>JBIKYW010000103.1:0-8816 GCA_044355055.1 Planctomycetota bacterium
CGCTCGATCGAGGCGACGCGCGAAGCGGGCGGTCGTGTGACCGCGATTCCGCGCAAGAAGAGCTGAAGTTCCGCGAAAGGCGCCCGCGGGGCCCGCGACGAATCAACGCTCGAGCTGCGCGAGCAATTCGCGCGTCGAGGCGGCAAACTCGCCCTCGGGCCACTGCGTCAAGTACGAGACGAGCACGTCTCGCGCACGCTCGCGCTCGCCGCGCTGCAGATGCAGGCGCGCAAGGTGCAAGTGCACGGGCTCCACAGTCGCCTCGCCGCTCGCACTCGCAAGCTCGAACGCGCGCCGCCAGCACGTCGCCGCGCCGTCGAGATCGTTCGACTGGTACTTCACGACGCCGAGCATGTGGAGCGCCTCCAGCGACTGCGGTGCGAAGCGCAGCGCCTTCTGCAACGCAGCCTGCGCCGCTGCGGGGTCTTTTTTCTTCGCCGCTGCGACAGCGGCGTCGATCGCGTCGTTGGCGGCCTTCTCCAGCGCGTTCACGCCGAAGCCGAGTTCCTCGTCCGTCGCACCGAGCTCGCGGGCACGCACCCAGCGCTCGAGCGCGCGCTCCTTGCGCGTCGCGAGCAGGTCCGCGGTCGCGGCGCGCGCGTAGAGCGAAGCGAGGGCGACGCGTACCTCGACGCCGCGCTTCGCGAGCTGCTCGTAGGCTTCGAGCGCCGAATCGAACTCGCCCAACGCCGCGAGCGCGTCCGCGAGGAGCCGCTCGGCCTCCAGTTCCCCGGGCAGCGCGAGCAGCGCCGCCTTCGCGTGCCCCGCGGCCTCGGGTGCGTTCTCGGCTGCGAGCGCGGCGTTGCCGAGCAAGAAGTGCGCCTGCGAGAGCGGGCGGCGCGTGAACTCGAGGTCGGGCACCTGATCGAGCGCCTCGAGGAGATGCTCGAGGCCCTTCGGAGCGCCGCCTTGACGGCACAGCGCGAGCACGCCGCGCGCGCGCGTCAGATCCGCCGTCGGCCCCGCGAGCGCGAGCCCTTCGCGGATCTCGTCCTCGGCGGACGTGAGCCGACCGGCCGCCGCATGGATCTCC
Organism: Planctomycetota bacterium; assembly: GCA_044355055.1. GTDB lineage: Bacteria > Planctomycetota > UBA1135 > UBA1135 > F1-120-MAGs118. The sequence goes on from JBIKYW010000103.1 coordinate 1,034, forward strand.
GCGGCGGTCGCGAACACACGCCCCTCGCCGGGAAAACGCCCGCGCAGGGACTCGATCGCGCGCACGGCGGCGATGTCGTCGCCCTGCGCAGCGGAGAGGCGCGCGCCGAGCAACTCGACGTCGAGGCCTTCCGCCAGCGCGAGCTGCTGGGCGCGGGCGCGCTCGAAGTCGCCGCGTTCGAAGCTCTCGACCGCCGCGCGGAACGCGGGGTCGGCGAGCCGCGGAGCCTGCGGCGAGAGCAACGGGCTGGGCGCGCGCTCGGCGGTCCGGCTCGACGCGAGCGAGCTCCCCCCTGCAGCGCCCGAGCTCGCGGGCGCGGCGGGATCGACCGGCACAATCGGCGCGCTCGCGCCGGAGTCGCACGCCGCACTGAGCAGGGCCACCGACGCGGCCTGCAGCACTCGCCCAGAGATCGTCATGGAGCGCGGATCCTATCCTGGGAGCCAGCGGCTACCATGCGAGCCCGGAGCGACAGCACCCGTGAGCGACACGCACGCACAGACGCCTGAGAGCGAAGCCGAGCCCGCGAGCGAGTTGGCGCAGCTTCTGTCTGCGGCGCGCGCACACTTGCGGCGTCGGCGCGCACTCGGAGAGCGCGCGCTGCACCTCGCCGGGCCTGCGAACTCGTCTCCCACTTCGTCGCCCGCCGGCGCATCGTCGATGCCAGCCCCGTCGCCGATCGCGCGCCCCGCCGCAGCCGCGACCCTGGGTCCCAGCGCTCCGCCCCCCGCTCCCCCGCGCGTTCCCCCGCCTCCGCGCGCCGCACCGAGCCCCGCTCCGATCAGCGCTCCACCGCCGCCCCCGAGGCAAGCGCCGCCGCCTGCCACCGCGCCGTCCGCCAAGCCTGCCGTCGCCGCCTCGACCTCCCCCGCCTCGACCTCTCCCGCCTCGACCTCGGCCGACGCCCTCCGAACCGCCGAAGAGGTGCGCCAGACGGCCGCGGCCTGCGGCGACCTCGCGAGCCTCCGCGCCGCGGTCGCGCGCTGCCATGCCTGCCCCTTGGCCGCGACGCGAACCCAGACGGTCTTCTCCGATGGCCCCGACCGCGCCCGCATCCTCTTCGTGGGCGAGGCCCCGGGCGAAAACGAGGACCGGAGCGGCGTTCCTTTTGTGGGCGAAGCTGGGTCGCTGCTTTCCGACATCATTGAAAAAGGCATGGGGCTGCGCCGCAGCGACGTCGCGATCGCGAACGTGCTCAAGTGCCGTCCGCCGGAGAACCGCGACCCGTCGGCCGAGGAGACACGCACCTGCACGCCGTGGCTCGACCGTCAGATCGAGCTGCTCGGTCCGGAGGTCATCGTCCCGCTCGGCAAGCACGCCTCGAATCACCTCTTGGGTGTCTCCGGACCGGAGCTGCGCAGCATGGGTTCCCTGCGCGAGCGGGTGCACGAGCGCGGGGGCCGCAAGCTCGTCCCGACCTACCACCCGGCCTACCTGCTGCGCACCCCGGACGCCAAGAAGGACTGCTGGAAGGACATCCAGCTCGCCATGGGCCTGCTCGGACTCCAGCCCCGACGCAAGGGCTGAGAACGTTGCTCCTCGGGGACGCGTGGGAGCCGGCAGGACGCGTAACTCGCGTCGCTTCGCGGGGTACCCGAGCACACGCCGGCGGAGCGACTTCGCGACCGTCGGCGCGCCGTTGACCCCTCGTACCACCACCGCTATGCTCCCGCCCCTCTCACGCCCCGACCTCGGCCCGCGCGGCTCTGTTCGGAGCGAGACCCGCGAGACCTTGGTGTCGTCCCTCCCCCGCATCCCGCGCGGATCGCGAGGAGCACGGCTCCGAGCCTCCCCGCAGGCCTTGGCGCGAGTCGAGCGCATCGCGCGTCGGTGAGCTCGAACGGTCTCCAGAAGCATCGCATCGCAGTCTCTGTCCCACGACCGCCCCCGCGGCCGCACCCCATCACCCAGATCCTTCGCGGACGTCGCTCCCAACCGGACGTCGATCCCCGAGTCGAGGCCCCCACTTCCATGCGCTTGCGCTTCCTCTTCCTGCCGGCCTTCGCCCTCTCCCTTGCCCCCGCGTGCCGGACTTCCGAGACCAAGCTCGCGCCCGCACCGAGTGAAGCGGCCCCGGCCGTGGTCGCCGCCCAGCCCGAGCCCGCGGCCCTCGCCGCTCAGGACGAGCGCTCGGAGATCGAGCTGCGCCGCGACCGCGCGCAGTTCCTCGCCGCCGAGTACCTGAAGGTCGGCGACATCAAGCGCGACGAAGGCGACATCTCGGGCGCCCTCGCCCAGTACGCCAACGCCCTCGAAGTCGATCCGTCGAGCATCGCTGCCCGCGAGCGCCTCGGCCGCATGAAGGCCCTGCTCGGCGACAAGTACATGGACATGGGCGAGCAGTTCCTCGACGCCAAGGAGCGTCAGATCGTGCAGCGTGCCCAGGCCCAGATGGCCGCGGAAGAGGCGGTCAAGCGCGCCGAGTCCGCGATGGCCCAAGGCCAGTACGAGACCGCCGTCGGCGCCTTCCGCGAAGCCCAGTCGATCCTGACGTGGCATCCGCTGATCGCGCAGAACTCGCTCGACCAGCGCATCATCGAAGGCCGCCTGAACGACGCCCTCGATCAGCTCGCCGCGTCGCGCACCGCCGAAGCCGAGGCCAAGAAGGCTGCCGCTGCCGCCGAGGCCGCGCGCAAGGAAGAAGACGTCCGCAACTACCGCGCGAACAAGCTGCGCACGATGTTCGAGGACGCCAACACGGCGTTCATGGCGGACCAGTACTCGCAGGCCGAAGCGCTCTGCGAGCAGATCCTCCTCGAGGACCCCAAGAACAGCGCGGCGACCCAGCTTCGCGACGCGGCCGCCAACGCGCGCCACAACAAGACCGAGCGCGACACCCTGCAGCGCTACCGCGAGCAGTGGGTCCGCACATTCGAAGAAGTCGACACCATGGACGTGCCGCAGAGCACGCCGCTCGTGTTCGACGACCTGCGCCGCTGGGCCGAGGTCAACCGCCGCCAGCCGCTGGAGTTCACTGCCAAGGCCGAGTCGGCGAGCGCCGACAGCGCCGCGGTGCTCGAGCGTCTCGACTCGGTGCGCTTCGCCCCGCGCTTCCGCACCGCCGACGGTGAAGGCGTGCCCCTCGCCGAAGTCGCGAGCTTCCTCCAGAACCTCACCGGCGTGAACTTCATGGTCTCCGCCAAGGTCCTCGAAGAGCTCGACGAGGAAGCCCAGCAGGTCGACATGGACCTGCCCGAGCGCAGCGTCCGCAACGTCCTCGCGATCATCGTCGAGACCCACGAAAACCTGCGCTGGAAGGTGCAGGACGGCGTGGTGAAGTTCGTCACGAAGGAAGAGACCTTCGGCGGACAGATCCTCAAGATGTACGAGGTCCGCGACATCATCCACCCCGTGCCGTCGTTCCCCGGCCGCGAGATCAACATCGCGCCGTCGGGCGGCCTCGAGCAGCCGGAAGAAGAAGTCGAAGAGCGCGAGGGCCTCGTGGTCACCTCCGACGCCCTCGAAGCCCTCGTGCGCGACAACGTCTCGCCGGAGAGCTGGAACGAAGACCCGCTGAACTCGGTGCGCATCACCGAGGCCGGCACGATGGTCGTCAACCAGACGCCCGAGGTTCAGGAGCAGGTCAAGAAGCTCCTCGACGACCTGCGCGAAGCCACCGGCATCATGGTCGACATCCAAGCGCGCTTCCTGCGCGTCGAGGACAACTTCCTCGAGGACATCGGCATCGACTTCCGCGGCCTCGGCCAGCCGGGCCTCGGCACCAACACGTTCATCAACGACTTCGGTGACGCCTCGACGCAGGCCGACCTCGGCAAGGAGATCGGTCAGGGCAACGACCTCGGCGCGTTCTACGACGATGGCCAAGACGGCGACCTCCGCACGCGCGTCGAAAACCTCTACGACGTGAGCCTCGGCAACGCCGACGTGCTGCAGGCGACGGGCGGTCTGTCGTTCTCGTGGACGTACCTCAACGACCTGCAGATGCAGATGGTCCTGCGCGCGGTCTCCAAGTCGGAGCGCCGCGAGATCGTGACCAACCCCAAGCTGCTCGTCTTCAACACGGCCCGCGCGAACATCTCGGTGATGAACCAGGTGGCCTACGTGCAGGACTTCGACGTCGAGATCGCTCAGGCAGCCTCGATCGCCGACCCGATCATCGAGACCGTGCAGGACGGCGTCGTGCTCGACGTCCGCCCGGTCGTCTCGGCGGACCGCCGCTTCATCATGATGGAGCTGCGCCCGACGGTCGCGACGCTCAAGCGCCCGATCCGCGAAGTGGCGACGACGCTCGGCAGCCAGAACGCGGTGACGATCCAGCTGCCCGAAATCGACATCCAGCGCGTGCGCACGACCGTCCCGATGCCCGATGGCGGCACCGTGATGCTCGGCGGCCTCAAGGTCAGCGAGAAGCAGGACCTGCGCTCGGGCATCCCGATCATCAACAAGATCCCGCTCGTGCGCTTCCTGTTCGACCGCCAAGGCAACTACGCGGCGAACCAGAAGCTCCTGATCCTCGTCACGGCGAACATCGTGATCCCCGAGGAGCTCGAGCCCCTGCCGTCGCAGCTCGGCGAGTGAGCGCCGCGGGGCGCTCGCGCCCCCTCGGATCCATCTCCGCGGGCCCGTCGCGAACTTCGCGGCGGGCCCGCGCTGCTTTTCCCCGGCTCGGGCCCCAGCGAGCACCGCGCACGCGGCCGCGCGTTTCCCTCGTATTTTTCGCGCCGCTCGGCACTTCCTCCCGCGGAGGAGTTTCGTAACATCCGCCGCCCCACGTCACCTCGCGCACGCCCCCAGCGGACGCGGTGCGACGCCGGGCGGCCCCCTCTCTCTCCCGCGCGGAGCGAAGGTGTCTGCCCCGAGCAAAAACTGCGTAGCCTGCCTCCGGGCTGTGCGGTACTCGTGCCCAAGGTGCAGTCTGTCCGCGGCGCGTTCGCGGACTCCGGCGACACCCCTGCGGCGCGAGCCCCGCCCTCTCGGTGAACAGCGCTCGTGCCCGTCCTCACCCCAACTGATCCCGCCCATGCGTCGTTCCCTGTCGTTCGGACTGGTCTTCGCCTTTTCCACGGCCACGCTTTTCGGGCAGAAGAGCGAAGCCGAGCAGCGCGCGGACATCGCCTTCGCCAAGGGCCTTGCCGAGCTCGGCTTCATCGACCTCTCCGAGAAGGTCCTGCGATCGGTCGAGTCGGGCGGCATCTCCGCCAAGCTCGGTGAAGAAGTGGCGCTGCTGCGCTGCGACGCGCTCTACGACGCGGCCAAGGCGGATCAGACCAAGCGCGAGGAGCTGCTCAAGAAGGCCGTCGATGCGTATCAGGCCTTCCTCGACAAGTACAAGGCCTTCGGCGACGCAGAGATCGTCGCGCGTGCGCAGGCGCGCACGGTGGAAGTCGACAGCGTCTACGCGCGCGTGCTGTCGGGCACGCTCGCGGACCTCGTCGGCGAGGAACTCACCGCGAAGAAGAACGCGATGCGTTCGTTCCTCGAAGGCGCGGTGGGCCGCGTCAATGACCTGATCCGCGAGCAGGAGGAGCAGCTCAAGGAGAGCGAAGGCAACTCCGCCGCCGAGCGTCGCCTGTTCGAACTCCTGATCAACGGCGCCGATCTCAACCTGCAGCTCGCGCAGGTGCAGGACGTCGCGACCTCCTTCTCGCTCGCCGAGAAGATGTACACCAAGCTCAGCGACACCGCGGGTGAGGGCACGCCGTGGAGCTTGCGCGCCTACATCGGCATCGGTGATGTCTACGCCGCTCAGGCTGCGCGCGAGGACGACTTCAAGTCGGCGGCGAAGCTCTATCAGGAAGCCGCGAGCTTCTACGAGTTCGCCGTCAACTTCTCGATTCCCCGCGACCTCGCGGCGTGGAAGGAGGCTTCAGCCCAGATGCAGCAGCCGGAGAAGCAGAGCCGCTTCCTGTTCCTGCAGCTCGGCACCCCGGGTCTCGTCAAGGCGAGCATCGCCTCGGGCGACACCGCGGGGGCCCTCGCTTGGGCGCTGCACTTCGTCAACACGTGGAAGCGCGAAGGCCTCGAGCTCACGCCGCCGCAGGGCTACCTCGCCCTGCTCGATGTGACGCAGGCGCTGGTCACCTCGGGCGGCTTCCTCGGCGGCAACCCCGCCGCGGGCGAGCTGCGCTGGTTCGAGAGCCAAGAGGCGCTCACCGCCGCGGGTCTGCCGAAGAAGAGCCAGCGCAGCGCACTCGACTTCGCGCTCTCCCTCGCTCAAGAAGTCTCGTCGGAAAATAAGGGCAACAACCTGCAGGTTCGCGCGCAGCGCGCGATCGGCGAGATCATCTCGCGCCCGGGCGTGAAGGTCGACCCGAGCGTCCTGATGGATGCGGCCAAGGGTGAGTTCAACGCGCAAAACTGGGGCGGCTCGATCGACGGCTTCAAGCGCGTGGTGGCGTCCCTCGACGCGCAGGATATGGCGACGCGTCAAGAGCGCATGCCCGAGGTTCTGTGGCACATCGCGCGCTCGTACCAACGCATGGATCGCACGCTCGAGGCCGCATCGGTCTACGAGCACGCTCTCGAGTCTTGGGGCGGCGACCCGAAGTTCGACACCGAGAGCGCCAAGGGTTTCTACGACTGCGCGCAGATCTTGAAGCGCGCGGTCAAGGGCGACAGCGCGATCGACGCGCTCGCCGTCCGCGCCGACGCCGCGCTCAAGCGCGCCGCGAGCGGCACCGGCCAAGGCGAGGACATCAAGTTCCGCGACGCGGAGAAGCTCTTCGCCGACGGCGAGTTCGACAAGGCGCGCGGCGCCTACGCGGGCGTCGGCTCGGGTGCGGAGAACTACGAGAAGGCCAAGGTCAACGCGGGCGTGTGCGACTTCAAGCTGAAGCGCTACCCCGAGGCGATCGCGGCCTTCGAAGGCTACCTCAACACGTACCTGAAGAGCGCCGACTCGGCGACCAACGACGCGCGCCGCCTCGCGCGCCGCAAGGAAGCGACCGCCAACGCGCGTTTCTACTGGGGCCTGTCGGAGTTCGAGCTCGCGCTCGCCGGCAAGAGCGAGTGGCAAAAGGTCGTCAACGTGCTCGGCACGTTCCAAAACGACTTCCCCGAGCAGAACCAGCTCGCGCCCGCGGCGATGTACCGCGTGCTGATCTCCTACGGCCGCCTCAACCAGCAGGACAAGGTCAAGTCGCTGCTCGGCCTGATGCTGACGAGCTTCCCCGACAACAAGTGGACCGGCCTCGGGGCATCGGAGTCCTACAAGATGCTCAAGACGGCCTTCGACGCGGAGAAGGACAGCGCGAAGAAGGCGCTCCTCGAGCGCGAAATGGCCGAGAACCTGCAGGTGCTGAACCGCACGAGCTCGAAGCCGAACTTCGACAACATGCGCGCCGAGTCGCGCCACTGGATGAACCTCTCCGAGTGGTCGACCGCCGAGGACCTGCTCAAGCGCATGCAGGCGCAGTTCAGCGCCGACGCGAGCCGCGAAGAGGACATGAAGAAGCGCGTGCTGCCCGACCTCGGCGAGGCCCAGCTGCGCCAGAAGAAGGTCGCCGACGCGTTCACGACGCTCAAGCCGCTCGTCTCGGACGAGAAGGTCCGCGCCGCCAAGGGCACGGCCTTCGACTTCGCGCAGGCCGCTGCGGGCTGGCTCGAAGTCCAGGGCAGCAAAGTGATCGAGAACGCCGGCGCCGCGACGACCGCCGCCGACTTCGAGCTCGCGGTCAAGGCCATCAACCAGCTCACCGACGCCTCCGAGAAGTGGGCGGCGGAGTGGTACGGCTTCAAGAGCCAGCAGATCTACACGTACCTCCGCTTCGCGGCGGTCGACGGCAAGCGCATGGACACCGCACGCTCGCTGATGGGCCCGATG
>JBIKYW010000559.1:0-2612 GCA_044355055.1 Planctomycetota bacterium
AGGACCTCGTCGTTCTCGATGACGGCCCCCGAGACGGTGTGGACGCGCTCCCCGCGGACGACGAGGTCCTGCGCCGCGAGCGGCAGCGCAAGGGCGAGCGAAGCGACGAATTGAATCCACGGTTTGAACATCACTTCACCTCCTCACCGACACAGCAGAGCGCACCCGCACGCGCGAGCCCGGCTCCCCAGCCTCCGTCGGCCCACACGCGATCCTCTTCGATGGCGAGATCGAACACTTTCGTACCTTCGACCCACGTCTGTTCGACGCGCGTGTAGACCGAGAGCGGATCGCCGGAGAGCACCACGAAGTCCGCGTCTTTTCCCGGCTCCAAGCTGCCGATGCGATCGGCGAGATCGAGCATCTTGGCGGCGTTCAGCGTCAGACCCGCGAGCGCCGTTTCGCGCGACACCCCGGCGCGAACCGCGAGCGCCGCGCTGCGCAGGAAGAGCCGCGAGTCGGTGATCCAGTCGTCGGTGTGGAACGCGACGAGCTGCGGCGCGCCGAGGCGCTCGAGCTCCGCCGCGGAGCGCGCGTCGAAGTCCATCGCTTCCAGCTTGCCGCCGGGCGTATCGAGCACGATCAGCGAACACGCCGCATTGGCGGCGACGATCTCATCGGCCACCTTCCACGCTTCGCTCACGTGGTGCAGCACGACGCGGAAGCCAAACTCCTTCGAGAGGCGCAGGACCGTCACGATGTCGTCGTGGCGATGCGTGTGGTGGTGAACGATGCGGCGCCCCGAGAGGATCTCGAGCATCGCTTCGTGACCCAGATCGCGCCCAGGCAGCTTCGTGGCGTCGCCCGCGGCGGCGTCGACTTTGCGCTTGTACTCCTGCGCTGCGAGGAAGCGCTCGCGCACGAGCGCCGCTGACTTGCCGCGCGTCCCCGGGAACGGCGGGTCCTGCTGGCTGTTCGTGCCGTTGGCCATCTTCATCCCGCCCATCGGCGCGCCGTCCGGGAAGCGATAGCACTGCTCCTCGATGGTGCGGACGTCCTTGTTCTTCAGGTAGATCGTCTGTCCGCTCATCAGGTGGCCGCTGCCGCTCATCACGTTGAGCGTTGTGATGCCGCCCGCCTGCGCCCGCTGCAGGCCCGCGTCGCGGCAGTTCACCGCGTCGAGCATGCGCACATCCGGCTGGATCGGCGCGCTCGAGTCCGCACCCCAGCCGCCGCCGACGTGGCTGTGCGTGTCGACCAGGCCCGGCATCAGGACCTTGCCCTTCACGTCGATGACCTTCGCGCCCGCCGGCACCTCGACCGCGCCGCGCGCGCCGATCGCGCGGATACGCCCGAATTGCACGACCACGGTGCCGTCGTCGATCGGGGCGCCGGAGATCGGCAGCACCTTCGCTCCAACGAAAGCGTGGGGGAGTTCTTGCGCTGCCGCAGGTGCGGACAGCGCGAGCAGGGCGAACAGGAGGGGAGCGTTGCTTCGCATGCAGCCAAGAGTACGGCCGCAGCGCACACACGCGCCAGTCTCTCAGGGCTACTTCGCGCGCGCGGCGATCAGCGCATCGAGCTCGCGCCGGAGCGCGGCGAGGATGTCGTCGTAGCTGAACGTCCCAGCGTCCTCGGGCCCGCGCTTGAGGTTCACGAAGTTGGGCCCGCACCACAGGCCCAGATCGGCGTCATCCGTCTCGCCCGGCCCGTTCACGCGACAGCCCATGACCGCGATCGTGAGGCCGTTCTCCTTCGCGTCGGCCGTCAACTGCTTGAAGTCCGCCGCGAGCCCGACGAAGCGCGCGTTCTCCGATCTCGGGCCCGAGCCGCCCTACTCGAGTCGCTGCCAGCAATTCCGAAACAGCCCGCGACCGCGAGCCTCTCCGTGCCTGCGTGGCTCCTGTGCTTCTTCTGCTTGACTCAGAGAGAACGCAAGAGCCGCGGAGGTGCGGAGCTCCGATCCCGGCCCCGAGCCGCCGTACTCGAGTCTCTACCGGCAATTCCGAAACAGCCCGCGACCGCGAGCCGCTGCCGACAGTCCGTGGCTTCGCATGCAGCTGCGCAGCGAGATCCACGTCCGGCGTCGGCGCAAGCCCGAGCGCGGCGCACTCGACCAAGTGCTGCTCGCGCACGTCGAGACCTTCCTCGAGCGCGCCCGTGCTCCCGATTCCGGCCACGGCCTGCCCCGTTTCGTCGAGCGCGAGCTGCGCCGCTACCTCGAGTGCGGCCTGCTCGCCCACGGCTTCGCGCGCGTGCACTGCTCGCGCTGCCTGCGCGACGAGCTCGTCGCGTTCAGTTGCAAAGGTCGCGGCTTCTGCCCCTCCTGCTGCGGCAGACGCATGGCCGACACCGCCGCGCACCTCGTCGACCACGTGCTGCCCCACGCGCCCGTGCGCCAGTGGGTGCTCTCGTTTCCCTTCCGCATCCGCTTCCTGCTCGCCTCCAGCCCGCGACTGTGCGCCGCCGTGCGCGGCATCGCCACGCGCACGCTGCTCGGCTGGCTCGAGCAGCGCGCACTCGCTGGCGCCGCCGAGGGATTTGTGCGCTCGCGTTCGAGCGAGTGCGAGCCCGCCGCGCGCCGTGAGCCCGCGTTCGCCGCCCGCTCCGGCGCCGTGCTCTTCGCGCAGCGCTTTGGCAGCGCTCTCAATCTCAACTTGCACTTCCACGCG
>JBIKYW010000560.1:0-2608 GCA_044355055.1 Planctomycetota bacterium
CCAAGGCCGCCGAGTGGAGGACTACGCACCGCCGGCTCCCGCGGTTGCAACCGGAGGTGGCGGAACGTGGGCCCGAGTGGCGCCGAGCGGGGCCCGAGTGACGCCGAGTGGCCTCCGCCGTCCGCGCGGACCCTTCGAGGGGGCTCCAGGGGGAGTCTGATGGGGGCCCGAGGGGCCCCGAGCCGACATTCGGCCGTCGATCAGGCCCAGACCGCGAGGTCCGCGAAGCCGTCGTCGATGCCCTTGCCCGGGTGGGCGCGGACGCGGATGCCGTAGGCGAAGTTGCCCGAGCGGGCGAGCACGTGGGCGCCGACGAAGGTCTGCACGCGGCCGTCGGGAGCGCCGGTCGGGGCGAGCACGATGGCGAGCGGGTTGCGCAGCTCGCCGCCCTGCTTCGAATGACCGAGGACCAGCTCGACGTTGACGTCCTCCGGTGCGAGTCCCGCGAGGTCGACGGTCACGCGCGCGTCGACGCTGTCGCCGACCTTGAGGCCCGTGAGGTCGGAGACCTGCGCTTCGCGGATGGCGAGCTCGCCGAAGGACTTGCGCAGACGCGTTCGCGAGGCAGCGAAGTTGCGCGCGACGGCGAAGCGGTCGCGGGCGAGCTCGGTCGCGGCGAGCGCCATCGGCGCGTAGGCGCGATCGCGGTACTCCGAGACCATGCGATCGGTGTTGAACTCCGCGGGGAGCGTGGCGAGCGAGTGCAGCGCGCGCTCGAGCCAACGGCGCGGCAAGTTGCCCGCGTCGCGCTCGAAGAACAGCGGGCGCAGCTCGTTTTCGATCAGCTCGACGATGCTGCGGCTGTCGGTCTCGTCCTGCAGCGCCGGGTTGGGCCACGCGCGCTCCTCGCCGACCGTCCAGCCGTTCTTGCCGTCGAATCCCTCGATCCACCAGCCATCGGCGATCGACAGGTTGAGGCCACCGTTGGCGGCGACCTTCATGCCCGACGTGCCGCTCGCTTCGAGCGTGCGGATCGGGTTGTTGAGCCACACATCGACGCCCTGCACGAGCGCGCGGGCGAGCTCGATGTCGTAGTCCTCGAGGAAGAAGATCTTGCCCGCGAACTCCGGTCGGCGCGTGTACTCGACCACGCGGCGCAGGATCTTCTGACCTTCGCCATCGCGCGGGTGCGCCTTGCCTGCGAAGAAAAGACGCACGGGGCGACGCTCGTCCGAGACGAGCGCGGCGAGACGGTCGAGGTCGCGGAAGATCAGGTCCGCACGCTTGTAGGGCGCGAAGCGGCGCGCGAAGCCGATCAAGAGCGCGTCGGGATCGAGTCCCGCGAGCACCTTCTGCATCAGCGCCGGGCTGTCGTGGCGCTCCAAGAAAGAACGCTCGATGTTGATGCGCGCGTGCGCGAGCAGACGCTGGCGCAACGCCGTGCGCGCAGCCCAAAGAGCCGCGGGATCTAGCTTGCGCGAGCGCTCGGTGACGTCGGCGCCACACACGGGCGCGGCACCGCCGCCGCACAGACGCTGGATCTCGGGGTGCATCCACGACGAGAGGTGCACACCGTTCGTCACCGAAGTGATCGGCAGTTCGCTGCGCAGGAGCCGCGGCCAGAACGGACGCAGCAGGTCCTTGGAGACCTCGCCGTGGAGCTTGCTCACGCCGTTGACGAAGCCCGCGAAGCTCATCGCGAGGTACGTCATGTTGAACTGGGCTCGATCCTCGGGCGCCGTGCCGAGCGACATGAAGCGCTCCCACGTCACGCCGAGCCAACCGTCGATGTCGCTGAAGTAGCGCCGCATTAGGTCTTCGCCGAAGCGGTCGTGGCCGGCGGGGACGGGCGTGTGGGTGGTGAACGCGGTCGTCGCGCGGACGAGCTCGCGGGCCTCGTCGAAGGTGAGACCGTGATCGCGGATCAGGCGCGCCGTGCGCGAGAGCACGAGGAACGCCGCATGGCCTTCGTTGATGTGGAACACCGAGGGCTCGATGCCCATCGCGCCGAGCAGCTTCACGCCGCCGCGGCCGAGCACGAGCTCTTGCCGCAGGCGCTGCTCGTGGTCGCCGCCATAGAGCTGCTGCGTGATGCCGCGGTCCTCGGGGCGGTTCTTGTCGTTGTCGGCGTCGAGCAGGTAGAGGTCGACGCGTCCGACGCGCACGTGCCACGCGCGCAGGTGCAGCGTGGCCGAAGGCAGCGGGAGCTGCACTTCGAGCGGCTTGCCCTCCGCGTCGCGGACGAGCTCGACCGCCAAGTTGCGCGGGTCGTTGTCGGCTTCGAGCGCGAGCTGCTCGCCGTCGGCGCTGAGCTTTTGGCGCAGGTAGCCCGCGCGGTAATAGAGACCGACGCCGATCAGGGGCAGCGCGAGGTCGCTCGCGGACTTGAGGTGGTCGCCGGCGAGAATGCCGAGGCCGCCCGAGTACACCTTGAGCGACTCGTGGATGCCGAATTCCGCGCAGAAATAGGCCACGGGACGCGTCGCCGTGATCGCGCCGAAGCGCGCGTCGGCCTTGCGTGCCATGTACGCGTCGAAGCGCGCGAGGACGCGGCGCAACTTCGCGACGTAGACCTTGTCGTGCGCGCGCGCGGCGATGTCTTCGGGGAACGCCATGCGCAGGAAGAGCACCGGGTTGTGGCCGCTCGAGTCCCAGCCCACCTGCGAGA
>JBIKYW010000561.1:0-2603 GCA_044355055.1 Planctomycetota bacterium
CGGCGGCCACGAACTCGACCGGAGCGAGCGCGCACATCGGCTGGAGCGGCTCGACCTCGGTGGCAGCGAACAGCTTCACGCTCACCGCGAGCTCCGCGACGCCGAGCACGAGCGGGATCTTCTTCTACGCGCCGAGCTCCAGTGCGGGCACGCCGTTCCGCAATGGCTTCCTGTGCATCACTGGCGGCATCGTGCGCTTCCCGATCATCAACACCGACGCGAGTGGTGCGGTGAGCTATGCGGTGAACTTGAACGCGCCGCCGACGTCGACGAGCCAGATCAACGCGGGCTCCGCTTGGAGCTTCCAGCTTTGGTATCGCGATCCTTCGATGGCTCCGGGCTTCAGCAACACGACGGACGCGCTGCGCGCGACGTTCTGTCCCTGAAGCGGCGGGCGCAAGTGCGCGAGGCCCCGCGACGAGCACGTGCTCGCCGCGGGGCCTCGCCGCGTTTCGACGCTGGCAATTACTGCAGGATCGGAAGGGCCTGCATCGACTTGATCGCGAGGCGCTGCGCCACGCGACCGGCGACGTCGCGGAACGCACCCGCGACGGGCGACGTGCGGTGCGCGATCGTGACCGGGTCACCGGCGTCGCCGCCGACGCGCACGACCGGGTTCAGCGGGACGCGACCGAGCAGCGGGAAGCCGTGCTTCTTGCACAGCATGTCGCCGCCGCCCGCGCCGAAGAGGTTGAACACCGCGTGGAAACGGCCGTCCTCGTTGGTGGTCACGGTCTGCGTGCTCGCGCCGACGTCGAATGCGACCTTGGTTCCCGCGTTCGCGCCCTCGACGCGGCCCTCGACGACGAAGCCCGACATGTTCTCGACGAGGCCCAAGATCTCGACGTTCACCTGACGGAACATCGCGATCGCCTTGCCGACGTCGAAGGTCGACACGGCCTGCGGCGTGGTCACGATCACGGCGCCGGAGAGCGGCACGATCTGCGCAAGGGAGAGTTGTGCGTCGCCGGTACCCGGAGGCATGTCGACGAGCAGGTAGTCGAGCTGGCCCCACTCGACGTCACCCAAGAACTGCTCGATCAGCTTGTGCACCATCGGGCCGCGCCAGATCGCGGGCTTCTCGTCGTCGAGCAGGTAGCCGATCGACATGGTCTTGATGCCGTGGCGCTCCTTGGGGAGCAGCTTGCGACCGACTTGGTCGGGGGCGCCCGAGAGGCCCATCATGATCGGCACGTCGGGTCCGTAGATGTCGCAGTCGAGCAGACCGACCTTGGCGCCCGTCTGCGCCAACGCGACCGCGAGGTTCACGGCCACGGTGCTCTTGCCGACCCCGCCCTTGCCGGAGGACACGGCGAGGATGTGGCGCACGTCCGGCGCGAGCACGCGCGGCGCACCGCCCTGCTGCGAGCGCACCTCGGCCGTCATCTCGACCTTGACTTCGCGCACGCCCGGGAGCGCCTTGAGGAGGCCCTCTGCCTGCGCCTTCATCTGGTCCTTCACCGGGCACGCCGGTGTGGTCAGGTTGATCGTGACGGAAACGACTCCGTCCTGAATCTCGGCCTTCTTGACGAAGCCGAGGCTGACGATGTCCTGATGCAGATCGGGGTCTTGGACCTTGCGGAGCGCGTCGAGGAGGTGGGCCTGAGTGGTGGCGGACATGGGGGACGTCGGGGCCAGAGTGGGGGAGTCGCGAAATCGCGGGCGAAGAGCATAGCGGGCCCGGGCGCGGAGCGTCGCGGCCCGGGTTCCTACCCGAGCGCTGCATCTCTAGCCCATCGGGACGCCACTTCGAGCGGTCGCGGGCCCGCTGCTAGGCTGTCGCCGTGACTTCCCAAGACCTCCGACCGCGTGCCGTTTGCCTCCTCTCCGGCGGCATGGACTCGGCCGTCGTGCTCGCCGAGGCGCGGGAGCGGGGCTTCGCGCCCCTCGCCCTGACCGTGCGCTACGGCCAGCGCCATGCCTGCGAGCTCGACGCCGCGCGGCGTGTCGCGGCGGCGCTCGGTGCGGCCGAGCACGTGGTGCTCTCGGTCGGACTCGACCAGATCGGCGGCTCCGCGCTCACCGCCGACATCGCCGTGCCCAAGGACCGCTCCGGCGACGCGATCGGGAAGGACGTCCCGGTCACCTACGTCCCTGCGCGCAACACGGTGTTCCTTTCGCTCGCACTCGGGCTCGCGGAGGCCCGCGGGGCGAGCGACCTGTTCGTCGGCGTGAACGCGATCGACTATTCGGGATACCCGGATTGTCGGCCGGAGTTCCTGCGCGCGTTTGAGGCGCTCGCGGCTCTCGCCACGGCCGCGGGCACGGAGCGCGGCGTTTCCTACCGCGTCCATGCGCCGCTGCTCGAGCTCGGCAAAGCGCAGATCGTGGCGCGCGGCCGCGCGCTCGGCGTCGACTTCGCTCTCACGCACACCTGCTACGACCCGCTCGTGCGCGACGGACGCGTGCTCTCCTGCGGCCGCTGCGATGCGTGCAAGCTGCGGCTCGCGGGCTTCGCAGAGGCGGGGCTGCGCGATCCGCTGCCGTACGCGGAGTGAGCGCGTGCTTCCGCGGTTTCTGTTTCGCGCGTGGAAGGCCCGCTGGCGCGACCATCGCGTCGAGCTTCAGTCGCTCTGCGCGGCGATCGAGCCCGGCGACATCGT
>JBIKYW010000104.1:0-8781 GCA_044355055.1 Planctomycetota bacterium
TTTCCACCGCGGGGATCAGGTTGCGCGGAATCGAGCCCCCGACGACCGAATCGGTGAACGTCACGCCCGCGCCCTTGGGATTGGGCCGCACGCGCACGTAGCACTCGCCGAACTGGCCGCGGCCGCCGGTCTGCTTCTTGTGTCGGTGATGTCCCTCCGCGCGACGCGTCACGGTCTCGCGGTAGGCGATGCGCGGCGGGTGCGTCGAAACCGACACGCCAAAGCGGCGTGCCAGACGCGCGACGAGCACGGCGAGGTGCTGCTCGGTCAGGCCCTTGATCAAGAGTTCATGCGTGTCGACTTCGTGCTCGTACGCGAACGTCGGATCCTCTGCAGCGAGCTTCTTGAGCGCCTCGCCGATCTTCTGCTCGTCGCTGCGCGAGCGCGGCACCGCGGCGAGCGACACCACCGGCTCGGGCTGAGCGATCGGTGCGAGTTGGCGTGGCGCTCGGCCCGCGCGCGTGACGGAGTCGCCGAAGGCGAGGTGCTCGACCTTCGTGATCGCGACGAGCTCGCCCGCTTGCGCGCTCTCGATCGGCTCACGACGCTTCTTGCCCACCAGTCGGAACAATCCGCCGGGCTTCTCACCCTTGTCGTGCGAGCGCGGACCGACGAGCGCATCTGCGGCGGTGAGACGCCCCGAGTAGACGCGCAGCGTGCAGACCTTGCCGAGGTGGGCGTCCGAGCGCACATGAACGACCTGTGCGACGAGCTCCCCTTCCGGCGAAGGCGCGAGCTCGACTCCCGCGACATCGCGCTGCGGAAAGAGACCAGGATGCGGACAGAACTCCGCGAGGAAGCGCAGCACGGCGTCGACCCCGACGCCGGTGAGCGGATTGCACGCGAGGATCGGGACGAGCGAGCCGCGCGCGATCGCGCGCGGAATCTGGGCGTGCAGCTCGGCATCCGTGAGTTCTTGCGTCTCGAGGTAGCGCGCGAGCAGCGCCTCGTCGTCGCAGGCATCCATCACGCGGTCCATCAAGTTCTGCTTCCAGCCGTGGTGATCGACCTCGAAGATCGAGGCGACCGAGCGCAGCTGCGCGCCCGTAGCGTTGGGATGGTCGAACGGAACGCACAGCTCCCCCACGGCGTCATCGATCTGCTCGACCACGAGGTCGAAGTCGATGTTCTCGAGATCGAGGTGCGTGACGACGATGATGCGGCCCTTGCCGAGCGCGGCCGCGCGTGCGAGCTCGCGGCGGAAGTCGTAGTTGGGCCGACCCGCGGCGCTGTGAACCCCGACGACGACGTCCGCCGCTGCAATCGCGCTGTTGGCATCCGCTACGAAGTCGTCGTAGCCCGGAGTGTCGAGCAGGCTCCACGTGCAGCCCTTCGCCTCGCCCTGCACGAGAGCGAGCTGCAGCGTGTGGCCTTTCTCGTGCTCCTCCGGCTCGCAGTCGCAGATCGAGGTGCGCTCCGCGACCGAGCCCTTGCGCGGCGTGAAGCCCAAGAGCTGCGCGAGACCGTCAACGAGTGTGGTCTTGCCAGCGGACGGGTGACCGACGAAGGCCAAGTTGCGCAGTCCCTGAAGAGTGGAAGTCATCGCGTGGCTCCGGTGGGTAGAAGACCTGGCGCAGGTATCACGCTCGGCGCGCGCCGCCTGCGCACCCCGCGGCGGCGAGGTGCGTACGCATCCTAGGCGTAGAGCGGTTGTGGACAGGCTCCGCCCCTGTGCGCAGCGCGCCCCGCACACGAGCGCAGAACGACAGCGAAATGCGGCTGAAATGCAGCGCGCGCCGCAGCGGGACCACCGCTGCGGCGCGCGCGAGGATCGAAGCGGCGAGCGCTACTTCTTCATCTCGACGACGATCTCGACGCGACGGTTCTTGGCCTTGTTCGTGGCCGAGTTGTTCGCCGCGACCGGACGGTACGGACCCCAGCCGGTCACGACGCACTGGCCATCGGCGATGCCGCCATCGTTGACGAGGTAGTGCAGCACCGCCATCGCGCGAGCGAGCGAGAGGTCGCGGTTCGTGGCGAACTTGCTCTTCGAGATCGGATCGTTGTCCGTGTGGCCTTCGATCCAGTACTCACCGTCGGTGTAGTTCGTCTTGAGCGTCTTCGCGACGGCCTTGAGCGCCTTCTTGCCCGAGTCCGAGAGGTCGGCCTTGCCGGCGCCGAAGGTGAGTTCCTGCGGAATCGAGATGACCATGCGGCCATCGCGCATGCCGTAGCCCACGCCCGCGTCGTCGAGGTCCTTGAGCTGCGTGCTCGACTCGGTCGGCTCTTCGAGCAGGCGCGCATTCGCCTCGGCGAGCGCGGTTTCGAGCGAGTCCTTCTGCGACGCGAGGTCGCGGTTCTCGCCCTTCAGGTTGGCGCGCTCCTCGCGGAGGCGACGGTTTTCTTCGGCCTGCTCGTCGAGAGCGGCCTTGTACTGCGGAGCGGCGCAGCTCGCGACGAACGGAGCGGCGACGACGAACGAGAGGAACAGCTTGGTGACGTGCTTCATGGAGTGGAGCTCGGAGAGCAAAGTGAACTTGGACGCGGTGTACGAACGAGCGTCGGAGCGCGCGCGGCGCCGACGCCATGCCCTTGATTCCGAAGTCCGCGGCGCGCCATGCGACGCCGCGACGAACCCCCTCGCGCAGGCTTCAGAACCAAGAGCCGAGGCTCTTCCCATACAAAAGCACGACGAGCGTTCCAAGGGCCAAGTACGGGCCGAAGGGGAGCATCTGACCGCAGGCCTTGGCGATCGCGAGCGACTTCCCGCGCGGCGTCGAGCGACGGCGCGCACGCACGCGGCTGCGGAGGAGGCAGTAGAAGCGCGCGATGTTTCCGATGCCGGCGACGGCGCCGACCATCGAGGCCAAGACGAGCGCGACGAGCGCGCCGCCCGGTCCGACGAAGCCACCGGCGGCGCCGAGCAACTTGACGTCGCCGAGCCCCATGGCCTCCTTGCCCATGAGCTTCTCCCCCACCCAGCCGATCGCGAGCAGGACGCCCGCGCCGACGGCCACACCCGCGAGGCTCGCTGCCACCGCAGCGCCGCGACCGGGCTCCCCGCCGTCGGCCACCCAGCGTGCGACCAGCGAGTCGCGGTGCAACTCGGGCACGAGGAGCGAGACGACGGGCGCGACCCACATGCCGCCGATCGAGACCTCGTCGGGGATCTCGAAGCAGTCGAAGTCGACGAAGGTCGCTACGAGGAGCGCGCTCACGACGAGCAGGCGCACCGCGAGCATCGGCCACTCTTCGGCGGGCGTGATCCACCCGAGCCCGGCCCAAGCGGCGCCGGTCAGGAGCTCGACCAGCGGGTAGCGCACCGAGATCCGACCGCGACAGCCGCGACAGCGGCCGCCTTGGAGCACCCAGGACACGACCGGCACGTTCTCCGACCACTCGAGCTGGCGCTTGCAGCCGGGACAGAACGAGCGCGCGGGGCTCCAGACCTTCAGGCCCTCCTTCGGCAGGCGATAGATCGCGACGTTGAGGAACGAGCCGACGCACAGGCCGAAGACGCCGCAGATGGCCGCCAGAGCGCCAGGGGAGAGGTCCGTGAAGTTCACCGCTCCCTCTTCGGCCCGACAGGCTCGTACTCCAGCGTCACGTCATCGACGAAGGGGGGATCCCAGACCGCTCCGGGGAACACCTCCAGCTCGACCAGAAGCCGCACGGTCGGGCAATCCACCAGCGCGGCCGGATCGTCGACGACCACGTCCTCGGCACGCTCCCCGCCAGTCGGGGCGTGCTCCCCCACGTACAAGACGCGCGCGGCGCCCGAGCCCGGCCGCAGGTTCACGGTCGGGGTGCTGCGCCACCGGGAAGCCCCGCCCTCCGGCGGAATGGATGAGGAGTAGAGCGCGAGCTTCAGCGGTCGGACGAGCGGATTGGAGGCGGGCGGGTCGACCCACCAGTCGGCAGCCTGCGCCAGCTCGACCGCAGGCGGCGTCGCGGCAGAGTCCGTGAAGCCCAGGAGTCGGGTGCCCGCGTCCGTGAACGCGAGCTTGGGAACCGCGATCTGGCGTTCGCTGGAGACGCGGATGCGGCCTCCGGCGACGAGCACGAGCGGGACGGACAGCTCGATCCGGCCTCCGATCGAGAGGTCCGTGCCCGCGACGATCACGACGGCCGGAACCGACTCCGCGCGGAGAGCGTCGAGCACCTCGCCGACGGTCGGGGCCCGGCCTGCGAGCCGCGAGCGGAGCGCCTGCAGCGCCGCATCGAACGCCGCGGCGGCGGCGAGCGGGCTCCCATTCCCCGAGCGCTGGTCGCGGAGCACGCCGGCGAGCTCGATGCGTCCTTGGCTGCGCAGGATCACGGGCTTCGCGGTCTGCAAGATCGCGGTGCTGCTCGCTGCGAGCGTGAGCGTGGCCGAATGCAGGTCGGCGCGCAGTTCCTCGCCTTCCAGCACGACGTCACCGTCGGTCCCCTTGCCCGCCGCCGCGGGAAAGTTCACCTCGACGCGCCCGTTGCCGCTCCAGCGCGCCGCGCCATCCGCACCCACGACCGACTGCGTCGAAAGGGTGCGCGTGTCGACGAAGCTCTCGACGTGCCGCGCGAGCGACGCGTCCTCCACGCGCGTCGCGGGCTCGACGCGCAGCTTCAAGACCTCGCGGTAGTTGGGGTTGAGCACCCACAGAGGATGTCCGCCGAAGTCGCGCAGACGCACGTTGCGCTTGACGCTGAGCCCGTAGGCACCGGGACTGAGCCTTCGGTCGCGCGGTGACAACTCGATGACGGCAGCCTCGTCCTTGTAGGGCTCGCGCTCATCGTTTCGAACGAGCCGCGCGACCAAGGGGATCGCATCGCCGCGCGTGCGCCCGGCCGCCCAGAAGCTGATCTCGGGCAGGAGCTCGAAGTCTTCGGAGTGAAGGCTGGAGGGATCGATCGGCTCCTCACACGTCAGCCGGATCGGCTGCAACGGCTCGAGCACGAGCGAACGCAGGATCACCGGCGAGCCGCTGGTCGGGCTCGAGTCTTCGAACACGTAGCCCGAGCGCGGCTCGGTCACCGCCACGGTCTCGAAGCTCCAGCGCAAGTTCTCGGCGAGCACGAGCCCCGACTCCGAGCGCAGCGCATCGGCCCGCGGAAAGCCCGCGAGCTCGACGGTGTAGCGAGACGCGGGACGATAGCCACCGTCCGAGAGGTCGGGTGCGAGCACAGGGGCCGGCTGGAACTCGATGCGATCGTCTTCGACGGAGAGACGCCCCCGCGCGAGGCTTCCATCTGCGGCGACGACGCGAACGCTCCCACCGTGAACCGACTCGGGCGCGAGGCGCTCGGAGAAATGGAGCACGAGCCGTTCGTTCAGATACACCCCGAGCCGATCCTGCGGCCGCACCTGGCGGAGGCGCAAGAAGCGCTCGGACTGCGGCGCGGGAGTGCACGCAGCGATCCCGCAGCAGAGCGCGAGCAGCGTGGCGAAGTGCGCAGGACCGGACATATCCCCCGCGTCCATTGAAGCACCGCGCGGGGGCGTTCCCTAGCCCACAGTTGCCTCGCTCACACAGCCCCAACAACGCGGGCCCCACCCCAGAGGGCGAGGCCCGCGGATCGAGAGGTCGCTCGTGCTCGAAATCAGCGCGAGAAGGCGAAGCCGAGCGACGAGAGCTCCGGCGTCGCGCCGCTCACGGGGTTCGAGATCATCGTGACCCGTGCTTGGAAGAACTGAGAGCCATTGATCTCCGCCATCGTGTCCTTCCACGTGCTGCTGCCGCCGGTGAACGTCACGGTGAAGGCCGTGCCACCCGGGCGCGGGTTGCCGTAGGGATCGATGTTGCCCGCGTCTTCCCACGGGCGCGTGCCCGCGGAGTTCATGCCGGTCGCGCCGCGGTACTGCACGAGGAGCTGCGTGCCAGGGGGCAGCGCGTCGATGGACGGCTCGATGACGGGCTCCGCGAAGCTGAACGGCGCGCCCGGAGCGCTCGGGGCACACTCGAACCAGCGTGAGTGGGCGCGGTTCACGCGGACCACGAAGTCACCCTGGCCGAAGTAGATGACCTGATTGCGCGGCAGCGAGCCCGCGGCACCCGCCGTGGCGAGCGCGCCGCCGGCAACCGCTTGGGCGTCGGGATCGATCACGATCGGAACGCCCGTTGATGCGGAGACTCCACCAGCGGTGTAGGCCGTCCAGAAGGGCGCGACCTCGCCGCCGGGGGGATTGGTCGCGATGGCAAAGAAGCCCGAGAGCAGGTTGGCGCCGAGGACCTGCGAGCTCGGATAGACGCGGAAGTCCATCATCAGGGGCAGCGCGATCGTCGGCACGAATCCTTGCGCGTAGGGCGCGTTCGGCGGGGTCGTGTCATAGGCGAGCTCGTTGCCGAGCTTGACGCCCGCACCGGTGCCCGGACCCGTGTTCGGCTGACCCGTCGCGATCAGCGCGGTGTCGCGCCAGGTGTAGTACAGGAAGTCCTCGACGGCCTTGCCTTGGTTCATCGGCCACGGCGCCATCGGCGTGCCCGTCGGGGCCTGGAACACGTCCGCCGGCTGGATGTAGTAGCCGTCTTCCTTCGGGCTCACGATCAGCATCGGATCGTTGACCGGGTCGAGGAGGTTGTTGTCGAAGACGTCGAGAATGCCCGAGTTGGGCTGCAGCGGCGCGCCCGTCATCGGGTCGAGCACTTCATCGGGCAGGCGAATCGAGTGTGCGATGCCCATTTGGAACAGGGGCAGCGTGTCGATCTGCAGACCCGTCGTCGTCGGAGACCAGTTCAGGCCTTCGACGTCGAGGTTGTGGAAGCCGTCGCTCGCGATGTCGAAGCCGAGGTCCGCGTGACGCCACAGGGTCGTCATGCGGCAGCCCTGCGCGACGAACGGAATGCGCGTCTGCGCCGCGGCACCGGCCTGCGTCGCGTCGACGGCGATGATCGGCGTGTTCGTGTCGCACACCGCCGAGATGCGCGTGACCGAGCGCGGTCGCACGCGACCGTTGAGCAGGTCGTAGATCAGCTGCCCGCGCATCTCGTTGCCGACCGGAGTATCGGTCGGGTTCTCATCCGCTGCCGTGAACTTGAGCATCAGGCTGCGGCTCTCGATCGCCGAGTCGCTCGCGCGGACGGTGAAGTCCGGCAGGTTGCCGTTGGCGTCGGTGAGCGCGAACTGCAGCGGGTTGCCCGCGAGGTCCACGGGCCCCGAAGTACCGGTCGGCAGACTGACGCGGTAGGTTTCCTGCGAACCCGCGGCGTGACGCAGGCGGCGCGAGGGCTGCAACGTGAAGCGCGTGAGGTCGTTGGAAGCCGTGACCTGACCGACGACCTGACCCTGCAGGGACGGAGTGGTGAAGCCGTAGAGCAACTGAAACGTGTCGAAAGCGGTCAGGCGGGTCGGATCCATCGGCTCGCTGAAGAGCAGCGAGAAGTTCGACGTCGTCGAGATGCCCGTTCCGACGCCGGACTGCGGCGCCGGCGAGACGGCAATCCAACACTCGGGCTTGTTGATTTGATCGATCGTGCGGTTCCACGGCGTGCGGAACTCAGCGCCCGCGCCCGACGGAATGAGCGGAATCGGCGTCGGGGGATCGAGCAGACGGAAACGCAAGCCCGTCACGACGCCGCCCGAGGGCGCGCCCCCGTTGGCCGAGACTTCGGCATACAGATTGAGCGCCGCGAAGTGCAGCACGTCTCCGACGCGCGGCGCGACCGCACAAGCCGTGGAACCAAAGGTCACGTTCGCCGTGACATCGACGCCGACCTGCTGGGTCGGAGCCACCGTGACCGCCTGAGCGCAGTACAGCTCCGGAGGCGTCGTGTCCTGCAGGAAGCCGTTGAACGGGTCCTGAGTGACGTTCGTGCGCCCCCCAGAACGGAAAGCGCGCACCACGTCGAGCGACGCGGAAAAGGGGTCCGTGCTGCCGTTGCCGTTGAAGGACAAGGCGGTGCCGCCGAGGCTCTTCAAAACCTCGAACTGGTTGCCCTGCACCGTGCGCGTCGGGATTCGCAGCGCCACGTTCGACTGCGCGGTGTTCTGCGACTCGGGCAGACCGACGCTGTTCGTGCTGGTGCCTTGGTTCTGGGCAGCCTCGAAGGGCGACACCGTGAAGTCGACCACGATGCGCGAGGTGTGGAAGACGCCGTTGACCACGTCCCCGTAGTTGGGGTCCGCGAAAATGCGGGCCGTGTCCTGCAGCGTCTCGGGCGGATAGCCGACGCGCAGTTGGACGGTGTTTTCCGTGATCGTCGAAGCGTCGATGAGATCGTTGAACGTGAGCACCACCGCGCCGTTGCGCGGCACCGCCGTGAACGGCGGCAATTCCGTCGGATCGAGGCTCTTGTCGATCAGGATCTGCAACTCGCCCTGAAGCGGGTCGAACAGGCTGCGGAACGCCGCGCTCGGCTGACCCGTGCTCGGATCCGCATCGAACGGCGTCGAGATCGTGAGCCGCTCGACACCCGTTCCGAGCTGGCGGTCGAGCGTGTAGGCACCGTTCGTCGAGACATCCGCAGTGATCAGATAGTCCTTGAAGAGCCGCACGGGGGCGCCGCCCGCGGTGAGAGGCGCATAGACGTCGACGAGCCGCCCCCAGTTCACGGCCGTCAGACGGAGCGAGGGGCCCGTGCCAGCAGAGTTCGGCGAGACCACGTAGTGCTGGTCCGTCGTACCCGGCGCGACTTGAATCGTGCCCGCGGTGTTTCCGGAAGCAGACGCGGAGGTCGATTCCGTGCAGCCGACGAAGCCCGCGCTGGCAGAGAGCAGCGCGACGCAGGCCCAGCGCGAAGTGAGGAGGTGTCGAACGGTCATGGGAGAAGGTCGCAGTCGGGGAGAGAGACGGTCGGGGGAACCGCTCTCCCGCGGAAGCGCCCCGTTTCAGCGGGGCACTTCGGCGGGAGACACCTGTGCGCGCCA
>JBIKYW010000562.1:0-2595 GCA_044355055.1 Planctomycetota bacterium
AGATGCTCGACGACACCCTCGCCCCACCATGCCGGCGGCGGACCCTTGCGCCCCTTGCGCGTCTCGCCGACGAGCCAATGGAATTGGTGAGCCGCCTCATGGATCAGCAGCGCGCGCGTGTACCAGCGAGTCGGCTGGCGAAAGAGAAACGCCGTGCGCGAGACGGGGCAGTAGTAGCCGCCCGCGGTGGTCGGCGGCGAACCGCCCCCGGCGCGGATCGCGGCGCTCATGCTCTCGAAGCTCTCGTGCAGCGAGATGCGCAGTCGCTCGTCTTTCTCGAGGCGCGGCTCACCATCGAAGAACGCCTTGTAATGCGGCCACGCCGCTTCGAGGACCGCGAGGGCCTCTTCGGCGTCCGCGCGCCGCACGAATCCACGCTCGTCGGGACGGGGCGAAGGTGAGAGCGAAGGACGATCCGCGGGGATGCCGTGCACCTCGATCGCGTAGTGGACGGACTCCGCCCGGCTCGGCGCAACCTCCACTTGGAGAGCGGCACACAGCGCGATGGATGCGAGCAAGTACATGGTGGAACTCTACTCTTCGAGCGTCGAGGACGCGCAGCGCTCCTTCCAAGACCAGCATGACGCCTCGCGAGCGAGGTATGTGCGCGTCCCGGATCGAGAGCGAAGACAGCACCGAAGAAGACATGGGCCGTCACGGCCAAGCGCGAGATGCCGAATCAGCCTTGGTTCCGCGCAACTGCCGCGGAAGCCAAACCTCTGTTCCGTGTCGAGGGCGACGCGATCACGCAGGCGGACTCGCTTGTACCCGGCGCCTCGTCGCCATGGGCTGGGGTGCCACCCGAGTCCTGCTTGCTTGGGCGCTGCGTCGGCGACTTCATTCACGAACTCGAGTCGTTCCCCCAAGTCGTCACGGAGCGCAGTGGGAAACCATCGCGGCCGAGGTCACCCTTGAACTTGCGAAACGTCAGCATCGAGCGGTCCTCGATGGGCTACTGCCGCTCAGGGTCGCTCGGCCCGGTCGCGCACGATCGACAGGATGTAGCCCTGTACGTCGGACATGATGAAGTCGGTCCAGAGCGTCGCGTAGAAGTTGAAGTGCGTCGACACGCGGTGGCGCGAGCGCAGGTGCAGGAGGACCCCGCCGTCGGGCAGGGGCTCCAGCTCGTACTCGCCTTCGAGGACGTCGAAGTAGGGCCCTCCGACGGTGACGTGTTGATCGAGCGTGTGGGGCGGGATCGTCTCCGCGTCCGCGTGAATCGAAAAAGTGAGCTTGCGGGGAGGCTCCCAGTGCGTGACCGTCTCGATGAAGAGCACGTTGCCTTCGAAGGTCGCGTGTCGGACACCGCCGACACCTTCGTGACTGAGCGTGGCCTCGAGCGGGCGGGGGAAGCCGATGGCGTGGCTCAGCGCGAAGCGATGCTCGCGCTCTTCGAAGCGCGGGACGCGTGCGATGTTCTCCCAAACACGCTCGGCGCTCGCTTCGATTCGGATCGAATTCTCGATCGTGCGCAGCGTCGTCTCCGTCCCGATGGACTTCTCGATCGGGCCCGCGAGGTAGGGCAGCAGCAGAACGCACGGCAACGCGCTCCCGCTCCCATCCTTGCCGGAGCGGCGGCGTACGTCCGCGATCGCTCCCGCCAGCGCACCGCCGAGTGCGGAGAGTACGACGTAGAGCGGAAACCACAGGAAGATGCAGATCAGTCCCTCCCAAGCGAGGGTGAGCGACACCGCGAGCGCGAGGATTCCGGCGAGAATGGCGAGGGAAAGTCGAGCGGACCACTTCGCGCGCCCGCGGCGCTCCGCGAGGGCTACGGTCACGAAGCCGAGAGAAAAGGGGACGAAGAAGATGAAGCTCGCTGTCATCACCTCCAGAAAGCGCTGCGTCTCGCTGGCACCAAAGAGCGCGCGGGCCATGAGGCCGTGCGCTGCGCCGGCGCCGATCGGCAAGACGTAGCGCTCGAAGATCTCGGCGCTGCGTCGTCGCGCGCGCTGCCGGTTGAACTCGTCGAGATCGTCGCTCACGGGCTGCAAGCTAGCACCCCGCGCACGGCGGCTCCACGCGTCGCGAGTAGCGGGCTCAGGGAGTCCAGTCGACCGTCCAGCCGTTCGAGAGGTTGAACGTGCCTGCGGTGCAGTGCGTTGGATCGGGATTGCGGAACCATGCCTGATAGGTGCGAGTGCCCCCGCCCGCAGGTACGGCGCCCTTGATCGAGATCGGCGTGTCGAGCGGCGGCGCGTACTGCGCGAAGTTCTCGATGCCCTGCTTGGCGCCGAGGCGGATCACCGAGCCGCCCGCGCAGCGCAGGCCATCCCCGAAGACCTGACCCGCGCCATTGCCAAGCTGCATGGTGCCCTGAAAAAACAGCACGGACGTGTTCGGGATCGGATAGACCGACAGGGTGAAGCTATCTGAGGACAGCGACGCCGAACCGCTCGCGCGCAGGCGCGCACCCATGCCGAGCGAGGTGGCGCAGCCGCCGCCGTCCGTGGCCGTGTTCCCGCACGGACAAGGGGTTCCCGAGCCGTTTCCAAGGCAGAACGCCGAGCCAGTGGGCAGAGGAGCGAAGACGTCGCGGTAGAACTCCCAGTTCGCCGGACCGAGCGCGTCCATCAACGCGAGCGCATCGTGGTC
>JBIKYW010000105.1:0-8740 GCA_044355055.1 Planctomycetota bacterium
ACCCGCGCACTTGTAGGCCGACACGACGATCTTCACCGTCTGGCCTTCCTCGGCGAAGAACGGGTGCACCATGCCGACGAGCGAGAGGCCCGCGTTGGTGGCGGTCGCCGTGTTGCGCGGCTGAGGCTGACCGACGCCCCAGTCGAGGAAGCTGTTGGGCGTGTCCTGAGCGCCGCACAGCTGGCGGAAGACCGCGAGGTTCGTGCTCGCCGCCGGAGCGTTGTTCGCCGTCGCGTGAGTGACGCCGTTGGCGGAAGCGTCGTTCCAGTTGGCCGTTCCCGTGCCGACGAAGTCGCGCAGGTTGGCGACCGCGGCGTAGGTCGGTGTTCCGCCGACGAGCTGCGTCGTCGAAGCGACCAGCGCCAGCTTGAAGTTGTCGGCCGCCATCGAAGCCGTGCCCGTGCCATCCGGCGTGGGCAGC
Source organism: Planctomycetota bacterium (assembly GCA_044355055.1). Classification (GTDB taxonomy): domain Bacteria; phylum Planctomycetota; class UBA1135; order UBA1135; genus F1-120-MAGs118. The sequence goes on from JBIKYW010000105.1 coordinate 422, forward strand.
GCGAGCGACTGTCCGGCGGGCGCCGAAGCTCCATCCGCCTGCTTGATGAGCAGGTACTGCCCCGTGCCGAGCGTCACTGCGGGCAGCGCGGTGACCGTCCACGTCGTGCCCGCGCTCGATGCGTATTGCAGCGACCAGCCGGAGAGGCTCTGCGGAGCACCCGTGTTGTAGAGCTCGACGTAGTCGCTCAGATAGGTCGCACCCGCGTTGCCGCCGGCGCCGAAGACCTGACTGATCTTGACTTGCGCTGCCGCGGACTGGGCTGCACACAGAATGGCAGCACCAGTGAAGACCGAGCGGAAGAGACGATTGGACAACATCGCTGGGGAGACTCCTGAGAGTGGTGAGAGCGAGCGGAGCCGGGGGGCTGGCCGCGTCGAGGAACCCACCCGGACCTGAGTTGGGGGGGGCACCTTCTCCTCGAATTGAACGCCTCTTTCAGGAATCCGCAAGGTGTGCGTCCCAGAGATCCGCGATCTGTCATCGACCTGCGGAGTCTCTCAGGGGGCGTTGGAAGGAAGTTCCCTGAGTCGAGGACCTCGACGCAAAAGGGTGGCCCCAACGGTGTGCGCCAGCCGACGTAGAGTGTCCATCCCGGAGACCCCATGCAGCGCAACACCCTCATCGCCTCGGGCGCCATCGCCCTCGCCGCGGCCATCGGCTTCTTCGCACTCCGCAGCTCCCCCCCCAGTCCGGCGGAGAGCGCCAAGGCACCCGCCGAGACGCCCCGCAAGGCCACGGGCGGCGAGGCGACGGCGCTGAGCGCTCCTGCCAGCCAGCCGGACGGGGCCGAGTCCGCACGGGCAGCCCGCACGACCGCGGACGAAGTCGAGATCGACCTCAGCGGCGTCGCCGGAGTCCGAGGCAAGCTCCTGCCGATGCGCGAGGCCACTCCGCTCGAGAAGCAGTCCGTGCGGGAGCTCGTGAAGCTCCATGTGCCCGAACCCGAGGGTGGGATCGCCGACACGGTGCCCGGGGTGCCGCAGGGCTACGACCAAGACAGCCTGATGCTCAAGTACGGCAGCTACGACGTGCGCCAGCTGCAGGAAGCCCACGCGAGCGTGCGCGCGATCCTCGACTGGCAAGGAAACGGCCCGTTCACGGAGAAGAGCGCGGAGCTGCTCCCCGGAGATCTCTTGCGCGGCATGGAGATCGAGCGGGAGTGGCTGGAGCAGACGATTCTCTACCCCTGACCGCCGAGGGGCGTAGAGCCGCGCGGATGCGGTGCTAGGATCGCCCGCGCGAAGGGAGGTCGCGCGATGCGGGAAGCTCAGCGGGATCCGGCGTTGGACAAGGACCATGGCGCGCACACGCTCAAGGTGTGGCGCGGGGTGGTCGTCGGCGTCTACGGGGACGACGTCTTCGTCGAGCTAGGGCCGCGCATGCAGGGCGTGATCTCCGCCCGCAAGTTTGCGCTGCGGCCGCGCATCGGCGAGCAGTTCGACTTCACGCTGCGCGGACGCGAGGACGGGCTGTGGGCGCTCGAGCGCCGCGAGACCGCGAACCTCCAGTCTTGGGAGGACATGGAGCCCGGCGTGCTCGTCCATGCGCGCGCAACGGGTGCGGTGCCCGAGGGGCTCGAGCTCAAGATCGGCAAGCTGCACGCCTTCATGCCGAAGTCGCACACGGGCCTCGCGCGCGACCAAAAGGCGAGCCTGCTCGTCGGCAAGACGCTGACATGCGAGGTGATCGAAGTCGACCGCGAGCGGCAGCGCGTGCTCGTCTCGCGCAAGCTCGTGCAGCAGCGCGAGCGCGACGACGAACGCCAGCGCGATGTCGGCGCGCTGTCCGTGGGACAAGCGATCGAAGGCCGCGTCGCGCGGCTCGAACCGTATGGAGCCTTCATCGCGTTCGGGCGCGGCCTCGAAGGCATGGTGCACATCTCGAACATCGCCTACGAACGCATCGAGCACCCTTCCGCGGTGCTGCGTGTCGGCGAGCTGGTGCGTGCGAAAGTGCTCGCGCTCAAAGGCGGCGGCAAGCGCATCGCGCTCGGGCTCAAGCAGCTACAGCCGAGTCCATGGACGGCGCTCTCCGAGCGTCTGCGTGTCGACCGCGTCGTCGAGGGCACCGTCAAGCGGGTGCTGCCGTTCGGCGTGTTCATCGCCGTGCTGCCCGGCATCGAGGGACTCGTGCACAACACGCAGGCGGATCTGCGCGGCGAGCGCGACCTCTCGCGGCATTACCAAGCCGGCGAGCGCGTCTCGGTTCGCGTCCTCTCGGTCGACGAAGAGGGCGAGCGACTCGCGCTCTCGTTCCTGCACATCGATGGGCGGCCGATCTTGAAGGACGAAGCCGCGGCGAACTCCGACTTCGAGTCGCTGCGCCTCGACGTGCGGCCCGACTTGCGCTCGACGCTGCTCGGCCGCGCGCTGCACGGCGCGCTCTCCGAGCGCAGCACGCGCGCCGCTACAGACCGACTCGTCGAGTGAAAGGCTCGAGGAGCTCGCGCACGTTGGCGCGATCCCGGCCGAAGAGCCCGCCCGATTCGGAGCGGACGTGGAGCGTGGCCGACGGAATCCCTTCGGGACCATCAACGCGCAGCGTGATGCGCGACGTGCCGGACAAGAGACCACCGCGCCGCTCGCAGTGCAGCGTGAACGAAGCGTCCTCGGCGCGCACGAGGGTCCACCCCGCGAGGTCCGCGACCATGTCGCGAGCCTCGGAGTAGAGGTCCTCACGCCGCAGCGCGACGGACAAGGGACGCAGGAGCGGATCGCTCGCGTCGCTGTGAGTCTCGAACGAACCCATGGCGAGGTCCGCGCGGACGCGGGGCTACTTCTTCGCGGCGGAGAGCTTGTTGAGCGCCTTCATCAGGCGGCTCTTCTTGCGCGAGGCGGCGTTCTTGTGGATCACGCCGACCTTCGCCGCCTTGTCGATCATCTTCATGCTCTCGCGGAGCATCTCGGCGCGCTGCGCGGGCTCGGCGGCGAGGGTCGACTTGGCCTTGCTCTTGATCCCGCTGCGGACAGCGCGGTTCTTGAGACGACGGCGGTTGCTGGTGCGGACGCGCTTGGCGGCTTGCTTGGAGTGAGTCATGGTTTAGCGGAATCGTTCCATCTTGGCGGCTACGTCACGGTAGCCGATGTCAGCCTCGAAGATGCGAGCGTAGCTCGCGCGGGCCTCGTCGGCCTTGCCTTCGCCCTCGGCGATCTCGCCGAGAGCGTACAAGACTTCCTTGGCCCGCTCGTCGATCTCCTGCACGCCTTCGAGGACGCGCAGGTACTCCTTCTTGGCGAGGTCGGCGAAGCCCTTGCGCTGGAAGCACTGGGCCATGCCGATGCGGGCCTCGCGCTGAGCGCGCGGGTCGGCCTGCGCCTTTTGAAACTCGGCCAAGGCGAGGTCGTACTCGCCCTTGCGCGCGAGGCGCTTGCCGAGCTGGAGCCGCAGGGTCGCATCGCCGGGATGGACCGCGACGCGGTTGCGGAAGTCGAGGACCTCGGCGTCGAGCAGCTCGGCCTCGTAGCGCGACGCGAGCTCGGCGTTGCCGTCCTTGTCCGCGCGGGCGATCTTCTTCTTGAGCATCTTGGCGCGCAGGTCGCCGACCTTGCAGAGCAGCTCGAAGCTGTCCTTCTTGTACTGGGAGGCGCGCTCCGCGCAGTCGAGGGCCGACTCGTAGTCCTTCAGGCGCTCGTGGATGTCCGCGAGCTGCAGCATCAGCTCGGGATCCTTCGAGTTCTCGGCGTAGAGCCCCTCGAGCCGCTCGCGCTCCTTCACGAGGTCTTCGTCGGTCAGCACGCGGCGCCGCGCGCGCTCGAGGTCGGCGGCTTGGTCCTTGTCGCGGATTTGCTCGCGGCTGTGGGAGACGGCCTCGAAGCGGCCCGCCTTCAGCGCCCGCTCCGCCGCGAGGTCCTTGCGCGCCTTGAGCGCATCTTGGTCGCGCGGGTCTGCTTGCAGCGCACGCTCGTAGTATTCGAGGGCCTTGGCGTGGTCGCCGGCGCGGTACGCCATCGCGCCCGCGCGCTTGAGCCCCTCGGGGTTGCGCGGCGCGATCTCGGCGAGGAACTCGTACACCGCGAGGGCCGACTTGGTGAAGCCGGCGCTCTCCAGCGCGATGCCGAGCTCCAAGTTGGCGTCGGGGTCGAGCGGGTTGCCGGCGAGGTACTGCTCGTAGGACTTGGCGGCCGCGGCGTGCTTGCCCGCCTTGAGGAGCCCCTTGGCGACCGCGAGGGGACCGGCGCCCGTCAGCGCCTTGAAGAGCTTGGGGCCACCGCCGCCCTGCTCGTGGCGCTTGCGCAGCGCCTTGCGCAGCCCGCCGCGCGCCTCACCCAAGTTGGGGTCCATCTCCAAGAGCTGCTGGTAGACCTCGATCGCGAAGTCCCAGCGACGCTGCCGGAGCGCGTCTTCCGCCTTTTGGAGATGCTTGGAGTAGTCCACGACGAGGGAGGTCCTCGCCAGTCCGGCACCGGCCGCAGCCGGAGGTGGACCGGGGCGGCGCTGGGGCGGAAACGAGGGCGGGAGAGGCTAGCGGCGTGGCCAGAAACCGTCAACGCAGGCTATTCTCTCGGGCCCTGTTGGCCCAAGAAGAGGGCTGCCTCGACCCCATGTCCGCCCCGCTCGATTTCCGCGTCGTCTTTTACCCTGATCCGGTGCTCCGGAAGGTCGCCAAGCCGGTCGAGGCCTTCGACGAGGACCTGCGGGCAACCGTGCAGGCGATGTTCGACCTGATGTACCGCTCCGAGGGCTGCGGGCTGGCGGCCCCCCAGACGGGGCTGGAGCGGCGCATCTTGGTCCTGAACCCCACCGGAGACCCGGCGCAGAAGGAGCACGAGCTCGCGCTGGTCAACGTGACGATCACCGACCGCTCGGGGCCGCTGACGCTGCTCGACGAGGGCTGCCTGTCGTTCCCGCAGATGTACGCGGAGATCAAGCGGCCCGAGCGCTGCAAGGTCGTGGCCTACGACGTGAACGGCAACCGTTTCGAAGCCGAGTACTCCGGATTCCTCGCGCGCGTCGTCCAACACGAGTACGACCACCTCGAGGGCGTGCTCTTGGTCGACCGAATGTCGCCCGCCGACAAGGCCCGCAACAAGGCGGCGCTCTCGGACTTGGTCGAGCGCTACCGCCGCTCGCAGGCGGCCGGGGCGCGCTAGGCCCCCCCAAGGCCCGCGGGATCCGGCGCTTGAAGACGACGCGCTCCATCGCGGCGCTCCGCGAGCCCCCCGCCGCGGGTTCCGTCGTCTCGATCGGCGTATTCGACGGCGTCCACCTCGGACATCAGGCCATCCTTGCCGCCAACGTCGCCCGCGCGCGCTCACTCGGCGCCGTGCCGACGGTCGTGACCTTCGCCGAGCACCCCAAGGCGGTCCTGCTCGGGAGAGCGCCCCGTACGCTGACCACGCTCGAGCACCGCCTCGCGCTCTTCGCGCGGGCCGGAGTCGAGCACGCGGTCGCGCTGGAGTTCGACGACGAGCTGCGAGCGACATCGGCGGAGGACTTCGTCGAGCGCGTGCTCGTCCGCGGCCTTCGCACGAAGGCCTTGGTGCTCGGCTTCGACAGCAAGTTCGGGCGCGAGCGGCGCGGCACGCCGGCCCTGCTCTCGGGCTTGGGCTTCGACGTCACGGTGATCCCGCAGGTGCAGGTCGGCCAGTACGGGGTGTCGAGCACCGCGATCCGCGAGGCGGTCGAGCTCGGCGACCTCGCGCGGGCGGAGGCGATGCTCGGTCGGCCCGTCAGCGTGCTCGGCACGGTGATCCACGGGGACGCGCTCGGCCGCAAGCTCGGCTTCCCGACCGCCAACCTCGACCTCGACCACGAGCTGCACCCCCCGCCGGGCGTCTATTACGGTCGCGCCACGCTCGCCGCGGGCGCCGAGAGCCACGCCGCGGTCATCAACATCGGGTTCCGGCCCACCTTGGGCGGAGCGCGCCCCGAGCGCGCGCGCATCGAGGCCCACCTGCTCGATTTCCAAGGCGATCTCTACGGTGCGAAGCTCGAGCTCGCCTTCCTCGGCCGACTGCGGGGCGAGCAACGCTTCGACGGGCTCGACGCGCTCGTCCGCCAGATCGGGCAGGACATCGCGCAGGCCCGCGAGCGGCTGGTCGCCCACTCTGCGCCGCTCCCCCGTTGACCGAAGGCCTGCGCGCGGCCACAATCTCCGCCCCTCGCGTGTCCCGCGAGCCGTGGTTGGGCAGGTAGCTCAGTCGGTAGAGCAGCTGATTGAAAATCAGCGGGTCGCTGGTTCAAGTCCGGTCCTGCCCACCACCTCTTTCCTCGAGGCCCGGTCCTGAGGGCCCCCTCCTAAATGTCTGGGATCGCGCCGTGAGCAGCTTCCAACCGCTGGTGATCCGCCGCAGCGACCCCTCCAAGGTCGAGATCGAGTGGGCCGACGGCCACCGCACGACCTACACCGCCGCAGAGCTGCGCGGGGTGTGCCCCTGCGCCGGATGTGTGAACGAGGTCACCGGTGTGCGCATGCACGACCCGGCCTCGGTGCCCGCGGGGCTCACTCAGAGCGACCTGCGCTTCGTCGGGAACTACGCCGTCGCCCTTCAGTTCTCCGACGGGCACAACACGGGCATCTACCCGTTCCGCTACCTGCGCGAGCACGACCCGAGGCCGTGAGCGCGGGCGACGCGCAGGATCCGGCGGGCCTCGCGGTTCGGCCGGGGCTCACGATCCCCGAGCACGAGCTCGTCGCCACGGCGCTGCGCGCGGGCGGTCCCGGCGGGCAGAACGTCAACAAGGTGTCGAGTGGAGTGCTGCTGCGCTTCGACGTGGGCGCGAGCTCGGTGCTCTCGCCGCAGCAGAAGGAGCGCATCGCGTCCCGGCTCGCGTCCCGCCTCACGAAACACGGCGAATTGCTCGTGAAGGCCGTCGAGCACCGCGAGCACGGCCGCAACCTCGCCGCCGCGCGCGAACGACTCGCCGCGCTGCTCGCCGACGCACTGCACGTTCTGCCGCCGCGCCGCGCGACGCGCCCCACGCGCGGCTCGGTGCGCCGCAGACTCGGCGCCAAGCGCCAGAACTCGGAGCGCAAGCGCGAGCGCGGCGGCTCCGGCTGGGACGGGGCCTAGCTCGGGGCGTCGGGAGGCCGCTCTCCCAGTCCGCACCCGCACCCGCACGGGACGCCAAGTCCCCTTCCAGAGGGTCGTAGAGGGCGTTTTTCGCAAAAACAACGCCGCGCGGCCCCCGCGGCCACAGCGCTCGGACCGCCCCCCCACGCGGAATCCCAGCGCGCGCACATGGATGGCATAAGGTGTTTCAAGGCAATGATTTATGCCGATGAAACCGTCCGATTCCGGACGGATTTCGGGAAACCCGCCGCCCGATCCCGCCGAACCTTCCCTGCGTTGGGCCCCAAAAAGTCCCGGCAGAGACTTCCATCCGCCGGGCGCGCGAGGCACCATCCTCCCGCTCCAGACCCCATCCCTTCTCTCTGGTGTCTTAACTCTCTACGGAGTGCATTCCTCATGATGAAGATCGTTCTCGGCGCTCTGGCGCTCACTGCTGCCACGACGCCCGCCCTCGCGAACAACTGGTCGACCACCGACCGCGACCTCGCGAGCCTCTCCTCGTCCCTGACCCAGAACGCCTCGGGCGTCGCGGTGTCGGGCTTCCTCCGCTCGTCCTACGTTGGTTGGAGCGACGCCGACGTCGGCGGCTTCTCGATCGACGACGCCCAGATCTGGGTGAACGGCACGGTCGGCGACTTCGGTGTGACGATTCAGACCGAGGCCTCGGACAGCCCGAACCTGCCGTTCGAAGTCGGCGCTCTCGGTGACCTCAACGTCCTCGACGCCTACGCCACCTGGAACGCGACGGAGATGATCAAGGTCCAGATGGGCCAGTTCCGTCCCGCGGTCCTCGGCAGCTCGCTGCGCAACGAGAACAGCCTGCTGTTCATCAACCGCTCTTTCCTCGGCGAGATCTTCTCCTACCGCGATCAGGGCGTTCAGGCCAACGCCTCGTTCGGCATGATCAACGCTGCCGTGTACGTTCAGAACGGTGACGACGGCGTGCTCGACGAGATCTCGTTCGGCCTCCGCGCCGACGCGACGATCATGGGCACCGCTTCGGCCAACGAAGGCGCCCTCGGCGCCTCGGGTGACCCGAGCCTGACGGTCGGCCTCGGCTTCACCGATGACAAGGGCATCCTGCTCGATCAGGTCATCGCGGTCGACGCCAACTTCACCATGGGCGCCCTCGGCTTCTCGGCCGAGATCGTCGACTTCGACACGGCGAACACCACGCCGTTCAACGTCGCCGGCTCGTTCGTGATCATGCCGGATCAGCTCGAAGCCGCCATCCGCTACGAGGACTTCGACGACGTCGACAACACCAACTGGATCACCGTCGGCGCCAACTGGTACCTCCAGG
>JBIKYW010000106.1:0-8739 GCA_044355055.1 Planctomycetota bacterium
CGGCCGGAGTTGAGCGAGGCCCACGCGACGGGCGACTCGGCCGGGTCGGTGGTGCCGAGCGGCGCAAAGGTGCCTTGCGCGCGCAGCTTCGCGAGGTTGGGCAGCTCACCCTTCTCCATCATCTCAGCCACGGTGCGACCGTCGGCGCCGTCGAATCCGAGCACGATGACGCGACCTTGGGCAGAGGCCGCGCTCGTCGTCACGCTGGGCTCGCTGGTGCGAGCGGTGGCGAGGGGCGCGAGCAGGGCGAGGAGGACGAGTTGGAGGTTCATCGGCGGGAGTTCGGATGGGCGCCCTTGCCGCACGGTGTGGGACGGCTAGGATCTGGCGCGCGCTGCACGCTCGGTGCGCGCCGCAAACATTTGAAGATCAAGGATTTGGAGACGCTGTTTTCGCGGACGGTGGCCGCGCGCCGGTCGCAGGGTAGTGGTGCCTTCGCGCGACTGTCAACGCGGGCCGGTGTGACCCGCGCGGGCGGTCTGGCGGCGGCGCTGGGCCTCGTCGGGGCGCTGTTCGTCGGCTGGAAGCTCCTGAACCCTGAAGAAGCCGGGGCAGGGCCCGTCGCGACGCCTCCCACGAGCGCGCCAGCCACCGAGCCGCGGCTCGAAAACCCCGAGGCGACGCGGGTGGCGAGCGGCGTCGGCGTCGAGGGGCCGCGGCCGCTCCCCGCCTACCCCCGCGAGCTCCAAGACCCGACGCGCTTCGCCGGGCTCGGACGGATCGAAGCGCACCTCGTCACCAAGTCGGGAGCTGCGCTGCCGACGCGCTGGACGCTCGTCTTGGAGCCGGCGGCGTTCCGCATCGGGGCCGAGCATGCGCGCGCACGCCGCATCGAAGTCGAGAACTCGACCATGCTGCTCGCCTCGGACATCCAGCTCGGAAGCTACACCGTGCGCGCGGAAGCGGGCGAGTGGGGCTGCCGCCCCCACGACGTCGAGCTGCGCAAGCCCGATCTCATCGACCACGTCTTCCCGCTCGAGCTCTACGAGCGCGGGACGCTCACCGGGCGCGTCGTCGACGCGCGCGGACTGCCCGTCGAAGGGCTCACGGTCTTCGCTCTCTCGCGCACGGGCACGGAGGCGCGCGAGGCGCGCACCGTGGCCGACGGCTCGTTTGCCTTCGAGCGCCTGCCCGACGGCGAATGGCGCGTGCGCGTCGCGACGCGCGAGAACCCGCTGGCGTCGCTCGAGGACGTCACATTCCTCGCGCCCTCGCTGCATCTGCGCGACTTCACGGTCCCGCCGATGGGTTCCCTCGAGGTTCGCGTCGTCGACGAGAACGGCGTCGGCCTCGTCGGCGCCCTGATCGAGGCCTCGGGCCTCGCGAGCGGGCCGCTCACGGTCACCACCGGCCCTGATGGACTCGCCCAGCTCGGACCGGGAGTGAAGGGCGACCTTCTGTTGCAGGCCACCGACGCCCAGTTCGGCCACGCCGAGGCTCGCGTCGAGTTCGACCCCCAAACGCCGCAGGGCGAGCCTTTCGTGCTGAAGCTGCGCCTCTGATCGCCGTCCCGCCGCCCGAATCCCCCCATCGTCGGAGCCCCCCCCTTGCCGTCTCAGCCTCTTGTCGACCTCGCGTCGCTCGACCTCTCGCGCGTGCTCGTCGGAGCCGAGGAGGTGCGACGCCTGTGCCTGCAGCGCAACCGCTTCGCGATGCTCGACGGCATCCTGCACATCGCCGAGGACCGCTCGCTGCTCGTCGGCTTCAAGGACCTCACGCAGGACGACTGGTGGGCGCCCGACCACATCCCGGGCCGACCGATCTTCCCCGGCGTGCTCCAGCTCGAAGCGGCCGCGCAGCTCGCGACGTGGCACTTCCTCTCGTTCCACGCCACCGATCCGAGCCAGTTCGTCGGCTTCGGCGGACTCAACGAGACGCGCTTTCGCGGCGTGGTGACGCCGCCCGCGCGACTGCTGCTCGTGGCGAAGTCGATGCGCGTGCGTCAGAGCATGTTCACGTATGCGGCGCAGGCGTACGTCGAGGGCAAGCTCGTGATGGAGACCGAGATCCTCGGCGTGATCGTGTGAGCCGCGGGATCGCGCCGTGCTCTGCTAGAGTGCTCTGCGCATGAAGCGCTCCCTCGGCGGGCTGCTCCTCGTCGTCCTCGGTGCCTGCGGTGGCGAGCCCGAGCCGCCGCAGCACGTGCTGTTCGTCGTGATCGACACGCTGCGGGCGGATCACCTCTCGTGCATGGGCTATCCGCGCGAGACCTCCCCCACGATCGATGCGCTCGCGGCGCGCGGAGCGCTGTTCGAGAGCGCGATCTCGCAGGCCTCGTTCACGAGCCCGTCGATGGTGTCCCTGATGACGGGCCGCTACATCGCGAAGGAGCGCCTCGACATCCCCGCGGAGCTGCCGACGCTCGCCGAGAGCTTCGCGCGCGCGGGCTGGGCGACCGCCGGCTTCCGCTCCAACCCGATCCTCAAGCCCGAATACGGGTTCGAGCGCGGCTTCGAGCGCTACCGCGAGCTCGCCGAGCACGGCGACGAACGCGAGGTCGAGGCGTGGTTCGACGGCGTCAAGGCGAAGCGCAGCTTCACGTACGTGCACATCACCGAGCCGCACGACCCGTACTTGGCGCCCGAAGGTCAGCGTCGCTGGCGCGAGGCGAAGGACCTGCTGCCCGGCGATCGCGCGGACTACTTGCCGCGCGTCGCGGCGGAGCTCGGGCTCGCGGACCCGCAGGGCGGCATCGAGCGCATCAAAGAGGAAATCGGCGGCTATGACGACGAAGTTCGCTCGGCCGACGCTCGCGTCGGGCGCTTCCTCGCGGCGTTCGAGAAGGCCGGACTGCTCGCGCAAGGACTCGTGGTCATCGCGGCAGACCACGGCGAGGGACTGTGGGAGAAGGTGGCGTTGTTGAACGGCCAGCGCGGACAAGCGCTGCGGCGCGGCGAGACGCCCAACCTGCTGAACACGCTGATGCCGACGCACGGCAATCAGGTCCACCGCGAGCTCGTGCACGTGCCGATCGTGCTGGCGGGGCCGCGCATTCCGGCGGGAAAGCGCGTGAAGTCGCCAGTCGAGAATGTCGATCTGTTCCCGACGCTGCTCGAGCTGTGCGATCTGCCGACGCCCGGCGGGCTTCAGGGCGAGAGCCTGCTGCGCCACCTCGACGGCTCGCAAACGCGCAAGCAGGCAGCGTTCAGCTTCACTCGCTTCAACACGACCGTTCTCGACGCCGACGGTTGGTCGCTCATCTTGCCGACGGCCGAGGGCGAGTGCGGAGAGCAGCTGCAGATCGAGCTCTTCCACCTGCGCGAGGATCCGCACCAACGGCGCAACGTCGCAGCGCAACATCCCGAGGTCGTCGAGCGACTGCGCAAGCTCGCGCAGGAGCGGCTCTCGAGCGGCATCCACGGCACGATGAAGGTCGACGACGCGGGCCTCGCGGCACTCGCGGGCTTGGGCTACGTCGATCAGGTCGAGCGCGAGAACGATCGGCGCGAGATGGAGGCACTGGCATCGCCCGAGTTGATCGCGAAGTGGATGAACATGGCGGCACCGTGCCAGCGCCGCCTGCTCGCGGCGGAGATCCTCGCGACGCGTGCGCTCGATGAGGCGACGAGGAGCGCCCTCGAGAAGCACCGTCCGTTCGAGACCTCGCGCGCGGTGCTCGAGCTGCTCGATCGCGCACTCGCCCGTTAGAACCTCAGGGGATCTGGAACTCGAGCGCGTCCGTGAGGCCCGTGTTCCACGGGTCTGCGGGGTCGCGGTACCAATACTGGCAGTAGACCGTCGCGCCGCTCACGAGCTGCGCGTCGGTCCCCGCGCGGATCAGCGCGTTCATGTCGGTGCTGTAGGTTCCCGTACAGGAGACGCCGCCACCGGAGTTCTGAACGCCCAGCCGTCGAATCGGTGCGCGCACGCACATCGTGCCGCCTTGGTATGCGCCGGCATGCGGCTGATACCCGTAAAAGAGAAGGCCGCTCTTCTGCGCCATCACGAGGCTCGCGGTCACGAGGAACGGCGCGGTGCCGCTCGTGGAGGGCGCGCCGCTGAAGCCGATCGAGGGCACGCACAGCGCGGAGTTCATCTTGGCGGTGCAGTAGGTCTGCGCCACCACCGGCTGCGGAATCCGGTAGTCCCAGATTCCGCGTCCGTAGGTCCCGAAGCGGACGAGGTCGGTGCCCACGAACTCGACCGACCAGTAGAGCGTGATCGGCGCGCGTCCCGCGGAGATTGGCGTCCACTGCGCGGCGGCGCGATCGAAGCGATACGGTCCCGCTTCGCAAGCGGCGTAGAGGTCCCCGCTTCCGTCGCGAGCGTAGACGACGTCGTAGACCATCGTCGCGGGAAGGCCCGTCGTGAGCGCGCTCCACGTCGCGCCGCCGTCGAGCGTGCGGCGCACTCCCGCGGTGCTGTAGCCCGACCCCGCGACGACCGCCTCGAGCGCGTTCGTCGGATGCACCGCGAGCGAGTTGCCGTAGAAGTAGTGCTCGTTCGGCGCGTTGCCGACGGACTGGGTCCAAGTCGTGCCGTGGTCCGCGGACCACCACAGCCGCCCGACGTCATCGGCTGCGAATGCGCGTTGCGCATCGCTCGGCGCAAACGCGAGCGCCGTCAGATAGTTTGCGGCACCGGCCGCAAAGTCCTGTGACGAGTGGAACGTGTGCGTCCAAGTACCCGGCGCCGTTCGATCGAAGCGGTAGAGCTTCTCGGCACACAAGAAGTAGCTCGTCGCCTGCAGCGGGTCCGCGACGACCGGCGGGAGCCAGAGGTGGTTCGAGCCCACCGGAAAGTCGACGTAGCCGGTGAGCGCGGGCTGGGTCTGACCTTCCTGCACCAGCGTGAAGCCGGGGTAGTTGCTGAACACCACCGCGTGGGTTCCGTCGGACGACGTGAGATGCCCGTAGTCGCCGCTGATCAGCTGGTTGAAGTTCGTCGACGGCCCGCTCGCGAGCGGAGCTTGGACGATGCCGCGCTGATAGCCCTGATCCTGCGATCCGGCGAGCACGAGGTTGGGGTTCGTCGCCGAAGTCAACGTCGAGTAGTACTGACTGACACCGAGCCCGACGAGGCCCCAGTTGAGCGGGCTCGCGCCGCCCGCCGTGCTGCGCCAGATTCCGCCGTCCATGCAGTAGAAGACACTCTCTCCACTCGGCGACTGCGCGTCGGGCCACGCGTAGATGCCCATCGTGTCGGCGTGCAGCTTGTTCACCGGGTCGCCGTAATAGTCGCCCCAGTTGTTGAGCTTCGTGAAGCTCACGCCGCCGTTCGTGGAGCGAAACGCTTCGACGCCACCGTACAGCACAACCTGCGGATTGACCGTCGAAGCGCACAGCTCGCTCCAATAGTCGGTCGGCACGTGAACCTGCTGCGCGCTCTGACCCGCGTCGTCCGAGCGGTAGAGCTTCCAACCGTTGTTCGAGAGCGCGACGTACAGAGTCGGTGCACCCGCTTCGCTGCCCGTGAGGGTCGCATCGCTCGCTGAAGCGTCGAGTGTCGCGAGCGGTGCGAACGTGAAGCCCGCGTCGGTAGAGCGAAAGAGCTGACCGCGATGCGCGACGAAGATGTTGGAAGCCGCCAGCGCACCCGTCCGCGGTACCCACGCGTCCGAGTTGCCCGACGTGCTCATCTGAAAGCGCTTCGTGAAGGTGCGCGCGTAGTCGTTGGACACGAATAGCGCGGGCACGTTGCCGCCGAGATTCGTCTGGGCCCAAACGAGAATCGTGCGCTGGGCGTTGGCGAGCACGCGCAGCTCGCGCACCGAGGTCATGCCCGTGAGCCCGGTCGGGGTCTCCCATGTCTGCCCTTGGTCGCGCGTCACGCGCAGCCCGAGCGACGAGTTCGCGCACACGAGCACATCCGGCGCCCCCGCGAGCTCGCCCGGCAGGACGACGAGCTCGCTCACGCCGCCGTAGAGGTTGTCGCCGAGCGGAGTCCAGCCGCTGCCGCCGTAGTTCGCGCGCCACACGCCGCCGAGCGCCGAGCCCGCGTAGAGCTTCGTGCCGTCGGGCCCCAGCGTCGCGCACATCATGCGACCCGCCTGATTCTTGCTGCCGACCTCACTCCACGGATTCGCGACGAGCAAGTTCACGCCGCTCAGTGCAAGCGAGTTGCGTCGCTCCATTTCGGCGACGCCATTCGCTCGCTCGATCGCCTTCCAGTCGACGTCGGGAGCCGCGCGATGCAGCTCGGCGAACCAGCGCTTGCGCGCGGCTTTGTTCTCCGCCTCGTTGCCTTCGCCCAGCCGATGCTCCGTCGGAGCGGGCGGCGAGCGAGCTGCGATCTGCGGATCGATCAGGAGGCCCTCGACGCGAGCGGGAGCGCGCAGAGGAGGTGCGTCCTCGCCAGCGCAACCCGCGGTCAGAACGAGCATGCAAAGCGCCGCGAAACGGATTCCCATGCTTCTATTGTGTACGCAACGCAGCGTTTGCGGCAGCGGGTGGCTCCCGGGGAAGCAGCCCGGCGAGCACGGCGAGCAACACCACGGGCACGAGCTCGCCCCAGATGCGCAGCTCGCTCCACACACCCGCGAAGAACATTCCGAGCGCAAAGAGTGGCACGATGAAGACGACGGCACGCAGCCAGCGATCGGCGATGCGATGCCAGACGAAGGGCAAGACGAGCCAGAGCCCGCCAAACGCCATCAGATACCAACGCCACATCGCCGGATCGGCGAGCGACTCGGCGTTCTCGCGCCACACGGACTGATAGACATCGCCGGGCTGGCGTCGGAAGAGCTCCCGCAACCACCACTTCACCGCGAGCCACAAGAGAAGCTGCGCCCCGCAGTGCAGCGCGAGCTTCGTGCGTGGCATCGAGCCAAAGCGCGTGAAGAGGAACGAAAACGTGAGAAAACACGTCGTCTCGCGATTGAACGTGCCGAGCACGAACAGCGGGTAGTACGCCGCCCACGCGCCGCTCCGCAAGAAGACGAGCCCCCACGCGAACACCGCGACGGAGGCCATGTCCCACGCGTACCAGAACGGATATTCCCGAGAGAGAACGTAGTGCACACCGAGCAAGGGGAAGAGTCGCCAGCCCGCGCCGTCTCCCCGCTCACGCGAACCCAGCGTCTCACGCCCCAGACGACGCGTCGCGAGGAACGCGAAAAAAACAAAGAGTGCGTCGAACACCCGGAAGACCGCGAGCGGCGTCGCGAACGGTGCGAGGTTCTCGACGATCCAGCGAATCGTCCGCGGGACGAGCACGCGGTGGGCGAAGGGCTCCGCAGCGCCCCGCGGATCGATGCCCGCGACATTTTCGAGCGCCCCGGGCAGATAGATCTCGTTGAACTCGATGCGCGCCCATGAGAGCACCGCCGACAGCGCCAGAGCGAGCGAGAGAACGCCCCACTCGCGAGCGCGCGCAGCGGCCTCGGGCTCGGGCGCGACCGCGCTCATTCGTCGAGGAACGCGCCGAACGCGGGCTCGGGGCGACGCACCTCCGCGGCCTCCCCTTCCGTGCCGAGGATCGCGAGCACGTCGAGTTCCGCACACTCGCAGGAGGTTCCCACGAGCTCGGCGATCGAAGGCCGCGTCATGCCGTCCTCGCCGCTGATCGCTTCCTTGACGTAGGTGCCGTGCTGTGCGCGAACCACGAGCTCGAACTGGGGCGAGCCGTCTTCGGCAGCCGTCGTGGGCTCGGCCTTCACGATCTCGATCCAGCGCTCGCGGTCCATGTCCGCGCGGCGGTGCGCGACGCGCTCCGGCGTCTTCTGAACGATCCCACGCCGCGGCCCGACCAGCGCCGCCACGCGCGCGGAATCGAGCGGTGCCTGCGCCCGGACCAGCGCGCGGTACTCCTTCGCGTGCTTCTCCTCTTTGAGCTGCGCCACGCGCGACTTTTCCGTCCAGTGCAATCCGAGCACTTCGAGGCGTCCTTCGTTGCGGCGGTTGATCTCGGCCTCGCAGGCGGCGAGGTCGACGTCGAAGCACTTGGGACCGAGCAGCTCGACCACGAACGGGCGACCGCTGCCGAGCATGCGCACGTTGACGTCTTCGCGGCCCGCGCCGTGAAACTTGTTCTTGCGCGTCTTGAACGCCGAGCCGAGCACCCAGCCGACGAGCTCTTGCACGGAGTCGCGTGTGAGCTTGCCGAAGCCCTCGCAGCGCGCACAGCCGCGCCGACGCCGCGGGTGCCCCTTGCAGTCCGGGCAGAAGAACACGGTCTGCGGCAGATCGCGGCAGAGCTTGCGGTAGCGGCCCTCGACGAAGATCTTGGACTTGGGCGCGCCGCTGCCGGCGCCGGGGGCTTGGGAGCTCATCTTCGACCTCTCAGAGGGGGCTGTCGAAGCCGACGACCTGAGCGCTGGCTTCGGAACGACTAGGACGTTCGCAGGACAGGGCACAGGTTAGCGCCGCAGGCTCGCGGGTCGCAACCTCGAGGTCCAGCGCGCGGGTTTGCCCCCGCCCTGCGGGCGGTGTACGGTTCGGACCGAAGGTCGGGGCCGCGCTCCGAGCCGTCGCCCTCTCCCATGGCCAACCTCGCGAGTCCGCTGCCCGCCCCGTCGGTGATCGTCACGCTGCCGACGTGGAACGAAAGCCTGAACGTACTCGCACTCTCGCAGGCCCTGCTCGCTCTGGGACCGAACTATCAGGTGCTCGTGGTCGATGACAACTCGCCCGACGGGACTTGGAAGCTCGTCGCCGAGGCTGCGAAGAGCGAGCCGCGCCTGCACCTCTTGCACCGCACGAGCGACAAGGGGCGCGGAGCGGCGGGGCGCGCAGGCTTCTTGCGCGCGTTGGAGATGGGTGCGGACGTGGTCGTCGAGATGGACGCGGACTTCTCGCA
>JBIKYW010000563.1:0-2591 GCA_044355055.1 Planctomycetota bacterium
CGAGAGTCCGAGAAGGAACAGCTCCTCCAGCGCGCGAGCGACGCACTGCGCGATTCGCGCGGCAGGACCGTCTGGCTCGAAGGTCCCTCCGGCTCCGGCAAGTCGCGTCTCGTCAGCGACTGCGCGAGCGCGGTGCGACGCCTGTACGAGCCGCCTCCGCTCTACTTGTATGCGCGCTGTCCCGCGTTCGAAGAGCAGCGCCCGTGCATGCCGATCCTGCGCTTGCTCGAGCGCTACCTGCGCCTGCCTCCCGGCGCCGAGCCCGGACAACGTCAGCTCGAGCAGCTCTCCCGCACCGTCCCACCTGCGGTGGCGAAGACGCTGGCGCAGGCGTTGAGTGCGAGCTTCAACGGCACGACGGAACTCGCCGTGCCTGCCGCGCTGGCACAGTGGCTCGCAGCGATTGCGCGCAACGAGTCCTTGCTCGTCTTCCTCGACGACCTCAACTTCGCGGACGAAGGCTCGCTCGACGTGCTGCGTCAGTTCGCCGAGGTCCTGCCGAGCACGCGCACGCTGCTCGTGCTCGGCGTGCGCACTCAAGACGACACGTACAGTCCCGACGAGCTCGCGCGCCTGCGCGCCAAGCTGCGCGAGCGCTCCGAGTTGCTCGAACTCTCGCTGGCTCCCCTCGACGAAGCCGCGGTCAGCGAACTCGTCAACTCGCTGTTCCACCACTCCCAGCCACGGCGCCGGATCGCGCAGGTCTTATTCCAGCGCAGCCGCGGTCACGCGGGTCTGCTCGCAGAGATCCTGCGCGGGCTGATCGAGCGCGGCGAGGCGCGTGCGCAGGGGCCCGCCGATCGCAAGCTCGTGCTGGAGATCGCGCCCGAGAAGCTGCCGCTGCCCGACTCGGTGCACACGATGATCCAAGAGCGCCTTGCCAAGGTCTCGGACGAAGACCGCGGCTGGCTCGAGCGCTTCGCCGTAGTCGGAGGGCGCATCGAGCCCGAGTTTCTCGTGCGGGCCTTTCAGGGCTCGCAGCGCGGCGAGCTCGATGCAGCGCTCGTGCGACTCGTGCAGGCGGGTTGGCTCGTCGCCATCGGAGATCGCTACCGCTTCGCGCGCCCCGCGCTGCGCGAAGCGGTGTACCGCGGCATGACGCCCGATCATCGACGCGACCTGCACGGACTCGCCGCCGACGCGCTCGTGCCCGAGCCGTCGCTCGGCACAGAGAAACGCGAGCGACGGATCCCGATCGGCGACGCCTTCCAGCGCGCCTTCCACCTGCGCGCCGCGGAACGTCATCAGGACCTGTTGCGCTTGCTTCGGCCACTGATGCAAGCGCTCCTGCGCCGCGGGCAACCGCAGCGCGTGTACGTACTCGCGCGCTGGGGCATCGAAGCGCTGGAGCACCTCTCAGCATCGCGCAGCCGCAACCGCTGGCGCATCGAGTTCCTCGAAGCCGCCGCCGACGCCGCCGACCGCCTCGGCTCGCGGGCCGAGCAACGTCGCTGGCTCGACGAGCTGTCCGAGCTGGAGTTCACGCCGGAGCGCGACCCCGACGCACTCGCGCGCGTCTACATCCTTCACGGACGCTATGCGGTGAGCACGGGCCAGTACGGCCTCGCGCGCGGCATGCTGCGCAACGCCGTCACTCTCGCAGAGCGCGCGGCGAGCGACGAAATCGCGAGCGAGGCCCTGCGGCGCCTCGGCGTCGTGCAGGCCCATGTCGGCGAGCTCGAAGAGGCACGCGCGCTGCTCGATCAGGCCCACCTGGGAGCGACCGTCGACCCTCAACGCGCGCTCGCGCTGATCCAGCTCGGCGTCGTGGATCTGCTCGAAAATCGCGTCGAAGACGCGCTGCGCAACGTCGATGCCGCGCTGCGCCTCCAGCGAAAGTCGCGCGCTTGGAACCTGCCGGGCATTTCCGCAGGTGCGCACATGCTGCGCGGTCGCATCTATCGCGTGTGCGGTCGGCCTGCCCGCGCGCTCGGCTCGATGAAGCGCGCCGTCACGCTGGCGCAGCAGTCGGGCGAGCGGCGCATCGAGCTCGAGGCAACTGCGCGACTCGGCGGGCTGCACCTCGACCTGAACGAACCCGAGGAGGCAGAAGCGCGGCTGCGCGAGGCGCTGCTCGTCGCCACCGAGATCGAAGACCGCCGCGGACAGACGCTGGCGCTCTTGTGGCTCGGAACGCTGCTCTGGGAGCAAGCGGATCCCGAGGCCGCGCGGACGCTCGATTCCGCGCTACGACTCGCCGGAGAGATGGGCTTGCAGCGCGCGGAATCGCTCGCGCTCGCCATCCGTTCGCGTATCGAGCGTGAACGAGGCGCACTCGACGCCGCTTCGGAGCTCTCCGGCCGCGCCGTCGAGATCCTCGAACGACAGGGCGCCGAGCTACCCGACCGCATCGTCGTGGTCGGCACGCACGCGCTCGTTCTGCGAACCCGGGGAGACGAGGAAACCGCCGAGAAGCTCGTCGGCAAGCTGCGCGAGCGCATCGAGCGCGAAAACGGCCGCATCGAGAACGACGAGCTGCGCCGCGTGCACCGCGACGCGACGCGGCGGCTGCTCGCCGCCGTGCTCTCGCCCCTCGGCGTGATCTATCCGCGCATCGAGGTCGAGGCCGACGCGAGTCCCGAGGCGTAGGT
>JBIKYW010000564.1:0-2586 GCA_044355055.1 Planctomycetota bacterium
GTGTGGGTGCAGAGCGGAGAGCCGCGCGAGGTGCGCCGCATCCTGTGTGCGATCGACCTCGGTCGCTCGGCACTCGCGGTGCTCCAGCTCGCGCGCGACGTCGCGAGCGCGTTCGGCGCGGAACTGCACGTCCTGCACACCTTCGTGCGCCCCGAGCTCGGCTACGTCCTCGGCTATCCCGTTCAATTCCCCGCGAACGTCGTCGACAACGCCCGCGAGCGTGCGCGCAAGGACTTCGACAAGCTGCTCTCGGCTTTCGACTGGGGCGGCGTGCGATACGAAACGCACTTCAGCGAAGGCGAGCCTCTGCGCGAGCTGCTCGATCGACAGAGTCAGCACGACCTGATCGTCATGGGCACGCACGGACGCGGCGCGCTCGCGCGCACCCTCGTGGGCAGCGTCGCGAGCGACCTGTTGCGGCGCGCGGAGACTCCGGTCCTCGTGCTGCGCAACGTCGAATAGCAGCGCCGAGTAGCGACGCCGAGTAGCGACGTCGCGCCGCGCTCACTTGCTCGTGGCGAGCATCAGCTCGCTCACGAGCTTGGAGAAGCGCGGCGCGTCCGGCAGCGGCGAGCCCTCGGCGAGCAGCGCCTGCCCATAGAGCAAGTCGCCCCAGTCCTTCAGCTTGCCCGTCGTGTCGCCCGCGTCGATCAGAGCCTTGAGGCGCGCCGTCAGCGGGTGATCGGCGTTGAGCTCGAGCACGCGCTTGCGCGGCGGAACCGGACGGCCGGTCTGGCGCAGCATGCGCTCGTAGTGCAGCCCGTGCGCGTCGGCCTCGTCGACGAGGACCGCCGGACTGTCTTTCAGACGCGACGAGAAGCGCACGCGCGCCACGGAGCCCGTGAGCTCGCTCTCGAGCTTCTCGAGCACCGCACGGTACTCGCGCTCGGCATCCTCGCGCTTCTGCTTGTCCGCCTCGCCCGCGAAGTCGGCCTCGCCGCGCTCGAGCGCGACGATCTTCTTGCCCTTGTACTCGGTCAGCAGGTCGCGCACCCACTCGTCGACGGGCTCGACCCAGCACAGGGCCTCCCAGCCCTTGGCCGCGAGAGCCTCGAGGTGCGGCGAGCGCCGCACGGTCGCGAGGTCGCTGCCGCCGATGACGTAGATCACGTCTTGGTCCGGGGGGCAACGCGCGAGGTACTCGTCGAGCGAGACGAGCTTGTCCTCCTTGCTCGAAGGGAACAGGCACAGACCCGCGAGCTGCTCCGTTCGTTCGCGCTCGACGACCAGCCCCTCCTTCAGCACCGTGCCGAACGCCGCCCAGAAGCGCTCGTAGTCGTCGCGACGGCCGTCGCGCATCGCCGCGAGCGCTTCGAGCACCTTCGTGGTGCAACGCTTCTTGATCTGCGCGAGCGTGCGGTTTTGCTGCAGGATCTCGCGCGAGACGTTGAGCGGCAGGTCGGAGCTGTCGACCACGCCGCGCACGAAGCGCAGCCAGCTCGGCAGCAGCTCCTCGCAGTCCCCCATGACGAAGATGCGGCGCACATAGAGCGAGACGTGCGACTTGTCTCGGCCCGGATCGAACATGTCGAATGGACGCTCGGAGGGCACGTAGAGCAGCGCCGTGTACTCGTTGGAGCCCTCGTTGCGGAAGTGGACCGTTTCGAGCGGATCGCTCCAGTCGTGCGCGAGGTGCTTGTAGAACTGCGCGTACTCCTCGGGCTTGATCTCGTCCTTCGAGCGCATCCACAGCGGCTTCTTGGAGTTGAGTTCGAGCACCTCGACGCCGTCGGGACCGGCCCGCCGCTTGAGCGCGCCTTCGCTCGGCAATCGCTCCGCAGGCATCAGGATCGGCCACTCGACGAAGTCCGAGTATTTGCGCACCAAGTCGCGCAGTAGCCCCGCGTCCGCGAAGTCCTGCGCATCGTCCTCGCCCTCGGGCAGAGACTTCAGCTCCAAGGTGATCCGCGTGCCGCGCGCGAGACCCTGCGCCTCTTCCAACGTGAACTCGCCGTCGCCGCGCGAGCGCCAGCGCACGCCCTCGTCGGTCCCCGCCTTGCGCGTCTCGACCGTGATCGACTCCGCGACCATGAAGCTCGAGTAGAAGCCGACGCCGAACTGGCCGATCAGCTCCGGCGATTGCGCACCCTTCGCGCGCAGTGCATCGAGGAAGCGCCGCGTGCCCGAGCGCGCGATCGTGCCGAGGTTCTCGACGACCTCCGCGCGCGTCATGCCGATGCCATTGTCGGCGAGGACGATGCGGCGACGCTCCTCGTCGACGTCGAGGCGGATCGAGAGCTCGTCACCGCCGTCGTGGAGCGCGGGCTGCGTCAGCGCTTCGTAGCGCAGCTTGTCGAGCGCGTCGCTCGCATTCGAGATCAGCTCGCGCAGGAAGATCTCCTTGTGCGAGTAGAGCGAGTGGATCATCAGGCCGAGCAGTTCCTTGACCTCGGCCTGAAAGGCGTGCGTTTCGGGGCGCTGTTGCATGGGGTTCTCCGCGGAAAGCGTGGCCGCGCATCGTCGCGCCGCCACCGCGATTTGGGCCGAGAAGATAGGCCGACATCGGCGCCCATGGAAGCGCCCCCGCCGTGGCCACCAAGGCGCGCGCGGCGCCCCCGCGGAGGCCGCGGAGAGCGCCGCGCGCCC
>JBIKYW010000107.1:0-8720 GCA_044355055.1 Planctomycetota bacterium
GACCTTGACGCGCTCTTCGGAGCCGATCGCGCGCACCTCGCCTTCCTGCAGCACGCGCAGGAGCTTCTTTTGCATCTCGCTCGACATGTCGCCGATCTCGTCGAGGAAGAGCGTGCCGCCGTCGGCCTGTTCGAGCAGTCCCTTCTTTGCGCGGTGCGCGCCTGTGAACGCGCCGCGCGCGTGACCGAAGAGCTCGCTCTCGAGCAGCGTGTCGGGGAGCGCGGCGCAGTTCTCGCTGACGAAGGCCTTGTCCTTGCGCGCGCCGTTGAAGTGGATCGCGCGCGCGATGAGCTCCTTGCCGGTGCCGCTCTCGCCGTGCACGAGCACGGGCAGGTCGCTCTCGATGATGCGATCGAGCTGCTGGAACACGCGGCGCAGGCCCGAGCTCGCGCCGACGATCGCGGTGTAGTCGTAGCGGCCGCGCTCGCGGCCGAGCTCTTGGCGCACGACCGCGAGCTCGCTGTCGCGGTCGCGCACCTTGCGGCCGAGCTGCTCGTTCAGGAGCTCGATCTTGCGGCCCGACGCGGAGAGACGCTCGGCGCGCTCGCGCAGCTCGGAGAGCTGGCGCGCGTTGCGGATCGCGAGAGAGGCTTGGTCGGCGACGAGGCGCAGGAGCTCCAAGTCCTCGGGGCCGAAGGCAGATTCCTGCAGGCGATTGTCGACGTAGAGCACGCCCTCGACGCGGCCGCCGCGTTCGAGTGAGGTCGCGAGCGGCACGCACATCACGGAGCGCAGGCGCAGATCCTCGACGCTGGCCATCCCGCTGAAGCGCGGGTCGCGCTCGGCGTCGACGGAGAGCAGCGGAGTGCGCGAGTCCTGAACGCTGCGCACGATGCCGCCGGAGAGGCGCGAGGTCGGGATCGGGATGTCTTCGCGATCGTGGCTGCGCGCGATGCGGACCTTGAGCGGCAGGGGCTGCGCGCCCTCGGAGTCCGCGGCGTCCACGGCCATCGGCAGTGCCTCGTCGAGCAACAGGAAGCCGCGCTCGGCGCGAACGAGGAGCAGCGCGCCGTCGACGATCGCGCGCAGCAGCCGCGTGACGTCGGACTCGCGCACGAGCTCGCGGGTGAGGCGCGCGAAGACGCGCAAGTTCTCGCGCTCGCGCTGCGCCTCGCCCGTCAGCGTCTGGAGGCCGACCTCCGCGAGCGCGGCCGCCGCGGCGCCATCGAGGCGCTGCGTCTCGCCGCCGCGCGGCGTCGCGAAGTCGACCGTGATCGTCGCGCGACCGATCTTGAGCAGGTCGCCGGACTCCAGCGGGGAGCGCGTGATGCGCTGACCGCGCAGCATCGTGCCGTTGGAGGAGCCGAGGTCGAGCGCCCACACGCCGTCGGAGTCGGTCTCGATACGGCAGTGATGGCGCGAGACCTGCGAGCTCGCGAGGCGGATGTCGTTGTCGAGGGCGCGGCCGATGGTCACGACCGAGCGCTCCAGCTCGAGGTCCGTGCGGACCCCGTCCTCGACGACGGTGATCTTCATGCGTTAGCCTCGCGCCGCGTCGGCCCGCCCGCGCCCACGCCTGACGGTCAGGTGTGAAATCGCACGCTCGGTCGGCTCTACCCAGCCGGAAACTGCAAGGTAACCGCACACCCTCGCGCGCGCTCGGCGTGCGCCGCCGCACATGGAACACAAACCTTGGTACGACAAGGGCTTACGCTTCGAGTGCACGCAGTGCGGCAACTGCTGCAAGAACCACGGCGAGTACACCTACGTGTCGCTCTCCGAGGTCGAGCTGCGCGAGATCCCCGCGTTCCTCGGGATCTCCCGCAAGGAGTTCCTCGGGCGCTACTGCGAGAAGGTGCCGGGGCACTTCCCCACGCTGCGCATGGACACGCCCGCGTGCCCGTTCCTGAACGCACAGGGGCGCTGCGACATCTATCCGGTGCGGCCCAAGCAGTGCCGCACGTGGCCCTTCTGGACCGAGAACTTGGTCGAGGAGACGTGGAAGGGGCCGGTCAAGGAGTGCTGTCCGGGCATCGACAAGGGCGCGCTCGTCCCCCGCGAGGAAGTCGAGCGGATCGCGCGCGAGACGGACGAGTGGTACTCGTGAGTCGCTCGATGGGGTTCGCGGGCGACTACGAGCCCGTGTAGCGCGGAGCGCGCTTCTCCGCGAAGGCGGCGAGCGCTTCCTTGCGGTCCTGCGTCGGCAGCACGAGCTCGTAGCAGCGCGCCTCGACCTCGAGGCCTTGGCCCTGCGGCAGCTCGCAACCTTCGTCGATCGCGCGCTTCGCCGCGCGCACCGCGACGGGACCGTTGGCCGCGATCGCGCGCGCCACTTCGAGACCCTTCTCGCGCAGCTTGCCCTCGTCCGCGACGAAGTTGACGAGCCCGATGCGCTCGGCCTCGGCCGCTCCGAGCTTGCGCGCCGTGAGGATCAGCTCCTTCGCGCGCGCCTTGCCGATCAAGCGCGGCAGGCGCTGCGTGCCGCCGGCACCGGGGATGATCGCGAGCGATGTCTCGGTGAGGCCGAGCTGCGCGTGCGGCGCGGCGATGCGCAGGTCGCACGCGAGCAGGAGCTCGGTGCCGCCGCCGAACGCGAAGCCGTTCACGAGGCCGATCGTGGGCTGCGGAAGCGCTTCCACGTCATCCATGACGCGCCGGATGTTCTTGACGAAGTGCGGCACGCGGTCCATCGGCATCGTCTTGCGCTCTTTCAGATCCGCGCCCGCGCAAAACGCCTTGTCGCCCGCGCCGGTGATCAAGATCGCGCGCACGCTCGTGTCGCCCTTGAGCTCGTGGCACAGCTTGCGCAGCCGACGCAGCGTCGGGAACGAGAGGCAGTTCATCACGTCGGGACGCTGGATCGTCAGCGTGACGATGTCGCCGTCGCGCTCGCAGGTGACGAGCTCGGGTTGATCGGGGACGTCGGCCGGAAAGTCGTCGATGTAGCTCATGGGGCGAAGAGGATACGCGCGGGCGCCGCGGATGCGCTACTCGACGCGCACGAGCGCGCCGGAGAGCACGGCGGACTCGCTGACGCGCAGCGCGAGCGGGCGAGCTCCCAGTCGGGCCTGCAATCCCCCATCGAGCCGCACATCTCCGGCTCCCGCATCCGAATACGGCACGCGCAGACGCGCGACGCCGTCCGCACCGACGACCGCGCGCGCACGGTAAGGCAGAGTCCAGTTGCCGCAGCGGAGCGTCGCGCCGACTTCGAGCACCTCGCCGGGCGTTCCGCGCACCTCGACGCGCGCTCCCGCGACACGCTCGTACAGCAATCCACCCGGCTCGCGCGGGCCCGAGCCTGCGCGCGCACGGCGCTCGTCCACCTCGGGCGGCACGTGAACGAGCCGGAGGAAACCCAGCGGCTCCGCCTGCAGTTGCAGCCGCGGAACGAGCGAGCCGCGCAGACCGTCCGCACTCGGATCCGCATCGGCGGCGCGCGCGATCGAGCCCCACTGCTCGTCGAGATCGCTCGTCGCGAGCACGTAGTGCACGTCGCGCCGCTCGAGCAGAGCCTCGGCCGATTCGGGCTCGCGGGCCGCAAAGAAGCGGAACGAGTCGAGGAACTCCTCTTCGCCGACGTAGGAGCCGTAGGGCGAGGCGACGATCGGCAGCCTCGCCGCCCACGTGATCGCGTGTCCCTGTCCCCACAGTGCGAGCACGCATTCGTCGGGCCGCGCGTTGGTGCGCAGCCAATCCGCGCTGCGGCGTGCGGCGCGCTTCGCGACCGAGTCACCAAACGGCGGGTCGTTCACAAAGCGCCGCAACGTCGAGCTCACGCCCTGCGCGTGGAGCCCGAGCGCCGCGACCGCGGCGAGCGCGAGCGCCAGAGCGCGCGTCGAGAGGCTCTGCGGCACGAGCGACCAACACGCGAGCGCGAGCGGAAGCACGGCGAGCTCGGCGAAGCGCATCTGAAGCGCCGCCATCGTGCCGAACGCGAGCAGCGCGACGCAGCCGACGGCGAGGTCATGCCGTGACTCGCGCCAAGCGCGACGAACGAGCGCAAGGAAGGCGAGCGGCGCAATCACCGCGCCGAAGCCGAGGAACAACGTCACTTTCCAGCCCGCCCCCGCGCCGACGAGCGGCGCCGATTCGGCCACCTGCCCCATGAACGTCGTCTCGGCCCCGAGCCACGCGAACGCATCACGGAGCGCCGCGCCGGGCCCCGCGCCGCTCACGAACATCGCACCGAAGAGGCCTAGGAGCGCCGTCAGCACGATCCACGGATAGCGAGCACGCCACGGCGCCGTCGATCGGTGGAAAAGCGGCGGAAACACCGCGGCGGCGACCCACAGGTACGCCGCGTGAGCCCACGAGAGGTTCACGAGCATCCACGGCTCGCTCTGTCGCCACGGGCTCGCGAGCACCGCGGGCAGGAGCACGAGCAGCGCTACCACGTGAAGCGCGATTCCAAACGGCGCGAGCGCCGAGAAACGCGCTGTGCGGACGTGCGCAACAATCCACAGGCCCAGTACCGCGTCGGTGACGACGAGCTGAATCAGCGCAGGAGTCCAAGACCCGATGGCGAGTCCATGCAGCACGCCGAGAGCCGCGCCCCAAGCGAGCGCGCGCCGCCGATCCTCCAACACTCCGCGCGCGCACGCTGCGCCGAGCAAACCGAGCTGCAGAATCGCGAGCAGCGTCGACCAGCTGTGATAGTCGCCGTTTCCAACGCAGGAGCGCTGGATCGCGCCCGGCGCGACGGCGAAGCAGAGCCCCGCGAAGAGCCCTGCGGCATCGCCGAGCAGCGCTCGCGCAGCCCACACGGCGGCCAAGGCCGACAGCACGCCGAAGAGCGCGGGCAGCCAGCACGCAGCTCGCTCCAACCACACGTGTCGCTCCGCCGCGTCGCTCGGCGCAAAGGGCGCGAGCGCGACGTACGCCACCAGCGGGTAGTACGGCGGCGCGGGGATCGCGCTGCCGCGCGGCCAGGACTCCAGCGGATCGAACTCCGCGACGGGCAGCCCTTCCTCGAACACGCGCTCGATGCGTCGCAGCTGGTGAAGACTGTCGGGGTCGGTCGTGATCCAACTCTCGCTGCCCGCGAGCTGCACGCGCCGATGCTGCACGCTGCGCGTGAACAACGCCGTGAGCGCGACGAGCACGAGGCACAGAATCCAAAGCGCGCGCTTCATCGCTCCCCCATCTTGCCGTCTGGGGCCGGACTCAGCTCGATCGCGCCTTGGCATTCGAAGCCACCGGAGCCCCACTGCTGCGCAGCCACGACGCGGGCACCGCCGATCGCGCGAACATCGAAGGAGCGTCGGTCCTGCCCTTCGAGCGCGATGTCCGCGATCATGACGAGACCGAAGATCCAAAGCGGACGCACGAGCCAGCGTTGTTGATGCGCCGGAATGAGCGCGATCAGCGCGTCGAGCGACAACGCCACGAGCACGAAAAGCGCGAGCTGCGCCGTGACGCCTTGTCGCGCGTAGCCGTAGAACGCGACCGTCACGAGCAGCTTGAACGCGAGCCACAAGAGCCAGTCGCCCGCGATGCGCTGCCGCCACGCGAGCGCGACTCCACAGAGAGCGAGCAGTGCTAGAACGCCCTGCCACGCCAGCGGCCGCATGCGGCTCACGGAGAGGTCGATGGGCGCGCGCGAGAGCTCCATCCCGAGCGGCGCGTTCGCTGCGCCGAACCCCGTGAAGAGCCCGTCGCCAAAGCGCTGGAGCTTGCGCACGAGGAGTGCGAGCCAGGCCGCCGGCTCCGCCGCGATCCGATCCCAAGTCGCGCGGTAGCCGTGCAGCCACACGCGCGTGTGCGTCGGGCGGCCAAACGCGAACGGCGGATCCTTGTCGAAGTCGTCCGAGAGTCCGGCGCGCGAAAATCCGCCGTCGCCGCCGAGCTGGTTGGCGAGCGTGAAGTCGAGCTGTCCCTTCGCCGAAGACAGCGTCCACACTCCGAGCGGCTCGGGGCGGTAGCCGAAGGCCTCGTCGAGCAAGCGATCGAGGTCCGCGCGCTCGACGCGCGACGCGCTCGTGCGTCGCACGCGATCGCTCAACATCAAGAACAGCCCTTCGCGCGAGAAGGCCGGCAGAGCTTGCAGCGCGGCGCGTGCCTCGGGGCTCCACGCAGGGCGTGCGCTCTCCCACGGGATCGGTCGGGGCTCGATCGTATTGAAGCGCTCGAGAGCTGCGTGACTGCGCAACATCCATGGCAACGAGACCGCCACCAACGCGAGCATCGTCACCGCGGCGCTTGCGGCGATGCGGCGCAGCGCAGCGCGACCTCGCACGAGCTCGAGGGCGAGCAGCAGCATCACGAAGCCGACGTGCTCGGAGCGCAGAAGGTTGGCGGCTCCGTGCAGGACACCGAGCGTCACAGCCCAGCCCAGCGTGCGTCGCTCGCGAGTCCATGCGTGGATCGCGAGCGCTCCGACGACGAGCAACAAGTACGGGGCCTCGTTGTTCAGCGAGGTCGCGAGCTGCAATTGGCCGAACGACAGGCCTAGAAGCGCCGCTGCGATCACCGCCACGCGGCGCTCCGCGAATGCGCGCAGTGCGACGTAGAAGAGTCCCACGGTCGCGGCGCCTGCGGCGCAAAGCGCCGTCTTCAGCCCCGTGAACGGCGCCGCGAGCTCGCCGCCAGCGAACTCGATCAGGAACGCCATCCCCGGCGCACGAACGGGCAAGTCGAACTCGAAGGAACGTCCCGCCCGCAGCGCGCGCGCCCACTCGATCCAGACCGGCGCGTCGCCCTCGTAGAAGCCGGAGTGCGGCCAGCCCGCGCCCTCGAAGGAGTAGAGGAACAGGAGTCGCAGCAGAAAAGCCACCGCGACGAGCGCGAGTGCCCAGATCCCATCCACACGCGTCCAGCGCGACGCACTCACTCGAACGCTCCGACGCGCAGCGGATCGACGGCGCGCATGCAACGCAGGGCGTTCTCACCGACTTGGGAGCACGTCTCGCGATGGCAGGGCCCACACACCACGGGCATTCGCACGATGCGCGTCGCGTGCGTGAAGTCCGCCGTGTGGCGGGGATCCGTCGGGCCGCACACGACCAAGAGCGGTGTCCCGACCGCTGCCGCGACATGCCGCGGACCGCTGTCCGCCGTAACCATGAGGGACGCGCGCTCGCACAGCGCCACGAGCTCCGGCAAGCCCGCGACTTCCTCGATGCAAGCGTGGGCGTTGCTGAGGCTCGCGGCGATCTCGCGCAGCGAAGCCTCCTCGCCCGGCCCACAGACGAGCACGAGTGGCTCACGGCGCGGCGCGAGCGCGCGGAGCCAGAGCTCGCTCGGATAGGCCTTCGTCGAGCCGGGGCGTCCGCCACAATTCACAATTGTGAACTTTGCATCGAGAGCGATTCCAAAGCCCGAGAGTCGCTCGTTCGCACGCTCGCGAGCTTGCACGGTCGCGCGGAGCCGCGGCCGCGGATCCCCCACGCTGACGCCGAGCCACTGCACGAGCTCGACGCACGTCGAGCCGAACGGTCGCGGCAAATAGCGCGCGCCCCGCCCCACGACGCCGATTCCGAGCGGCGCGGAGCCTCGTTCCAGCGCGGGCTCGAACGCATGCGTCAAGAGCCAGCCGCGCGCGTCGCGGGCCCAGCCGACGACGCGCGGGATGCGCGCGCGCCGCGCAGTCCATGCGCTGCGAAACGAGTTGGTGAAGAGCACCGCGACGTCATGCCCGCGCCAGTTTCGGAGCTCGCTCGCATCGACGCGCGGACAGCCCGGGAGCGCGTCGCCGAGGACTTCCATGAGCCGCGGCTTTCCCGCGAGCGTGATGCGCCCACAGCGCTGGGCGAGCGCGCGCAACGCCGGCTCCGCCATCACGAGATCCCCGAGCCAGTCCGGCACGCGCACGAGCACCCGCTCGTCGCCGCGCAGACGCAGGCTCACGCGCAGGCTCCAGCGCGCGCGAGAACGCGCTTCGCCGCGTCCACCACGCTCTCGACCGGGATGCCCTGCATGCAGCGGTGATGTCCGAGCGGACAGACCCGCTCCATGCACGGCGAACACTCGAGGTCGATGCGCACGACCTCTGCGAGCTCGAGGCTCGTCGCCGTGAGCTCGGGGATGTTCGGCCCCATGATCGTGACGCACGGCACATCGAAGGCCGCCGCGACCCAGCGCGGCCCCGAATCGCCAACCACGAGCAGGCGTGCATCCGCGACGAGGGCCTTCAGCGTCTCCAAGTTGCGCTCGGTCTTGCCGAGCGAGATCGCACCGCGGCGCGAAGCCGCACTCACGGCGCCGATCAGCGGTTCTTCGCCGGGTCCGCCGCTCACCACCGCTTGGAATCCGAGCTCGTCGTGGATGCGATCGAGCGCCGCGGCAAAGCGATCCGCGGGCCACAGCTTCGCTGCGCCGAACGCCGCGCCCGGGCAGCACACGACGTACCCACGCTCGATGTCGACGCCAAGCTCGCGCAGCGTCGCGCGGTTGCGCTCGCGCAGCTCGTCGCGGACGTAGAGCCGCGGATGGATCGAGTCGAGCGTGATTCCCGCGAGGCCTGCGACGTCGCGGAGCAGGTGCGCGGTCGGGATCGGCGCGCGGCGACCGTCGCGCGTAGGCGGAACCACCGCGTGCGTGAGGAACCAGCGACGGCCGGAGAGCGCGCTGCCAAAGCGCCACTTCACGCCCGCTTTCCACGCCCGCCACGCGCTGCCGAACGAGTTCGAGAGGAGCAGCGCCGCGTCGGGGGCTAGCTCGCGCAGCACCGCGGCTTCCTCGCGCGCGCCGTGCGCCCGCAGGTGCGGCGCCAGCGGGCCGTCGGCGAGGAGCGGCGCGAGGTGCTTGCGCACGAGGATCGTCGTGCGCTCGACGTGCGG
>JBIKYW010000428.1:0-3590 GCA_044355055.1 Planctomycetota bacterium
CCTGCGGGTGGAAACGCTAGAGCCATCGAGAGCGCGAACGGCCCGCCTTCCTCCGAGCGCTGGTCGAAGCGCCAGTCTCCGCGACCCCCGGACTGCGGGAGATCGCGCCAAGACATCTCCGGACTGCGCAGCAAGTCGACGAGCAGCGAGTTCGGCGGACGCGCACCTTCCGGAGCGAGCGCGCGAGCGTTCGGAAGGCCGACGCGCTCCTCGGATCGCCAGAGCGACTCCGTGATCGGGTGACGGCGGTCCAAGCCCGCGCCCGCGACCACGATCGTGCCGCACTGCTCGATCCCCATTCGCCAGCCACCAAACCCATCGGGAATGGGCTGGGCGACATAGCCCGAGCGCGCCGCGATTCCAAAGCGAGCGAGCAGGGCCTCGGGACTGCCCGACTGCCCGAAGAGTCGCTCATTCCCAGTGGTGGTGACGAGCAACCGCCCGCCCGCCTCGACGAAGCGCACGAGCGCATCGAGCTCCGACGCGGCGAAGGGCTGCTGAGGATCGACGATCGCGATCACGCGCGTCTCGGCAGGGACCTCCGGGCTCACGCTCGGATCCCAACGATCCGCGCGCAGTCCGTCGGCCACGAGTGCGGAGTGCAGCCTGCCGAGGGAGACGGGCTTGTCCAAGTCGAACAAGTCGCGCTCGCCATGGCCCACGGTGAAGAGCACGCGCGGCGTCTCGTCGATCGAAACGCGCAGGAAAGCCACTCCCAGCGCCTCGTCGCCGCGGAACGCCTCCAGCGTCGGTTCGCTCTCGACGAGCGGATTGCCCGGATCGACGCGCGCGATGTCGCGCAGGAGTCGCAGCACGACCTTCTGCTTGCCGCAGGTGACGACGACGACATTGTCCTCTTCGAGGTCGAGCTCCTTCATCCGCACCGAAACCTTCGCGACGTCGGAGAGGTCGTGCTCGCGCACCTTCACCTTCGTCGGGAACTGGTTGCGGGCGACGTGCAGGAGCTCGCTCATGCGCCCCTGCGCCTCCGCTCCGACGCGCGTGAGCGGATAGTCGAAGGGGCGGAAGAACACCTCGACCAGAACCGGCTCGGGCAGCTTCTCGACGAGCTCCGCGAGCGTCGCGTCGAGCGTGTTGCGACCGACGGCGGTGAGATCGAAGCGGCGACGGAGCGCAGGGAGCGTCGCCAAGTACGTGACGACGACGGCGCCGAGGAGCGCGAGCCCCACGACGCCAAAGACCTGCAGGGAGAGCGCCCAGCGGGACCAAGCACCCGTGCCGCCGCGCGCGCGATCCGGAGGGCTCACCACCATCGGCGGGCCTCCAAGACGCGAGTCGCAAGGAACGAGAAGAATCCCGTCCACACGAGGAAGAACAGCACGTGCTTCGTGTCGAGCGCGCCGACGACGAAGCTCGCCTGAAATTGCGTGATCACGTTCGCATGCCCGAGGAGAACTCGCAGCGGCGAGCCCGGTGGAAGCGCGAGCAGCGCATCGAGGAACGGCAGCGACAGGATCGCTGCGTTGGCGATGGTCGCGAAGAACGCTGCGAGCAGCGGCGTGTTCGTCAGCGCGCTGACGGCGAGACCCACCGCGCAAAAAAGAGCGGAGACGAGCGTCGCGCCGAGCACGCCCGAGCACAGCGGAGTCCAGTCGGGCGCCGTGCCGAGCATCGCCGCGGCGAGGCCATAGAGGAGCGCGCTCGACCACAGCACCCCCATGAGCGTGGTGGCGGCGAGGAGCTTGCCCAACACGACCGCGAAGTCGTTCACCGGCGCCGTCAAAAGAAACTCGAGCACTCCGGTGCGCGCTTCTTCGCTGAACATTCGCATCGTGACGAGCGGCGGCAAGAGCACCACGAGCAGCCAGAACGTGTAGCTCCCGCCGAGCAGGAACGACATCGACTGGAGCACGTCGCCGCCGAAGCCCTTCACGGAGAGGACGAAGAAGAAGCCGTTGAATGCGAGCGCGATGGAGAGGAGCACCCAGGCGAGCGGCGACAGGAACAGTCCGGCGAGCTCGCGGCGATAGATCGTCCACGCGCCGCTCATGCGTGCCCCTCCGGCGGAGCGCCCGGCCCGTCGATCGGCTTGGGCTTCGAGAGGTCGCGCGACGCGCCCATGTCGAAGGGATTCAAGTTGTAGACGATCTTGCTCGGAGTCGGCGGCGCTTGCGGGGCGGGCGGAGGTGCCGAGGACTGGAGCGTCGGAGCGAGTTCGAGTGCGATCGGAGCGTCGGCCTTCTGAGCCGGGACTTCGGGCGCGGCGGACTCCGCGTTGGGCTCTGTCGGAAGATCGAGGGCGATGCGCGCGAAGAGCTGCTCCAACGTCGGCCGCTGCCAAGAAAGCTCGCGTATCGCCCAGCGCTTGGCATTGGCGAGTGCCCCCACGTCCTCGCGGAGGTCGTCCTTGCACGGCAGCTCGAACACGTGGTGCACTCCGAGACGGCCGCGATCGTGCACGTCGACGACCCCGGGCAGCGCCTTCAAGAGGCGAATGGCTGCGGCAACGTCCGGTCCGACGAACGCTTCGAGGCGCAGCTTGGCACCGCCCCCGAGCTGGCGCACGAGATCGTCTTTCGTCCCGTCGGCTGCGATGTGCCCTTTGGAGAGGATGATCACGCGCGGGCAGACCGCCTCGATCTCCGGGAGGATGTGACTCGAGAGCAGCACCGTGTGCTCACGGCCGAGCTCGACCAAGAGCTTGCGCATCTCCAGACGCTGCAGCGGATCGAGTCCGCTCGTCGGCTCGTCGAGGATCAGAACCTCGGGCTCGGGGAGGAGCGCGACTGCGATGCCCACGCGCTGGCGCTGACCGCGGGAAAGCCCTCCGATGATCGAACGGGAGCGATCGAGGATGCCTGCGCGTTCGAGCACGCGGGGAATGCGTGCCCGGCGCTCGCTGCGCGATAGTCCGTGCAGCCGCCCCTGAAAGTCGAGCATTTCCTCGACGCGGTGCTCCGCGTACAGCGGCACCGACTCGGGCAGATAGCCGATGCGCTTGCGAACCTCGAGCGACTGGCGCAGCACGTCGAAGCCCGCCACCTCGGCGGAACCACTCGTCGCGGGCAGGTAGCCCGAGAGGATGCGCATGGTGGTCGACTTGCCGGCCCCGTTGGGACCGAGAAAGCCCACCACCTCACCGGGCTCTAGATGGAACGAGAGCCCCTCGATGGCGGTGTGAGGGCCGTAACGGCGGGTCAGATCGCGAACGGTGATCACGGGCGGAGAACAGTAACGGCGGCCGCGCGCTTCCTCAACGCGCAGCGCCAAGACGGACGTGGTGGACGGGCCCCGGAGAACGAGGACGCCCGCGACCCTCACAACGGGGCCGCGGGCGTCGGGTTCGAAGATCTTCCGGAGTGAGCTACTGCTTCACTTCGAAGTCGGCATCGACGGGCTCGTCCCCGCCGCGAGCGCCGGCCGAGCCGCCCGGCGCGCCTTGGAATCCGCCCTGCGGACCGCCCGGAGGCGGAGCGCCCGCGGAGGCTTGGCTCTCCTTGTAGACCAGCTCGCCGAGCTTCTGCGCCGCACGCTGGAACTCCGACAGCGCCTTTTCGAGCGCAGCCTTGTCGTCGCCCTTGGCCGCATTCTTCAACGTCTCCTTCGCGGACTCGATCGAGGTCACGTCC
>JBIKYW010000250.1:0-5117 GCA_044355055.1 Planctomycetota bacterium
TGCTCCGCGAGCGACTTTTCCGTCTCGTGCACGAGCGCCTCGGCCTGGTTCTTCAGGTCGACGAGCTCGCGCCGCTGCTTGTCCTCGGTCGCGTGGGCTTCCGCGTCGCGACGCATGCGCTCGACATCATCCTTCGAGAGTCCCGAGGACGACTCGATGCGGATCTTCTGCTCCTTGTTCGTGCCGCGATCCTTGGCCTTCACATTGAGGATGCCGTTCGCGTCGATGTCGAACGTGACCTCGATCTGCGGCATGCCGCGCGGCGCCGGCGGAATGCCGTCCAAGTGGAAGCGCCCGAGCGTGCGGTTGTCCTTGGCGAACTCGCGCTCGCCCTGCAGCACGTGGATTTCCACCGAGGGCTGACTGTCCGACGCCGTCGAGAAGACTTGGCTCTTCGAGGTCGGGATCGTCGTGTTGCGTTCGATCAACTTCGTAAACACGCCGCCGAGCGTCTCGATGCCGAGCGAGAGCGGAGTGACGTCGAGCAGGACCACGTCCTTGACCTCGCCACCGAGGATGCCGCCTTGGATCGCAGCACCGACAGCGACCGCCTCGTCGGGGTTGACCGACTTGTTGGGATCGCGGCCGAAGATCTTCTTCGCCATCGCCTGCACAGCGGGCGTGCGCGACTGTCCACCGACCAAGATCACATCGTCGATCTTGTCCGGAGTGAGGTTCGCGTCCTTGAGGGCCTGCAGGCAGGGCCCCTTGGTGCGCTCGATGAGGCCGTCGACGAGCTGCTCGAACTTCGCGCGGGTCAGCGTCACGTGCAGGTGCTTGGGACCGCTCGCGTCCGCCGTGATGAACGGCAGGTTCACGTCCGTCTGCATGCCGCTCGAGAGCTCGATCTTCGCCTTCTCGCAGGCCTCCTTGAGACGCTGGAGCGCCATCGGATCCTTGCGCACGTCGATCGAGGTCTGCTTTTGGAACTCGCCCGCCACGTGCTGGATCAGCGCGTCGTCGAAGTCATCGCCGCCGAGGTGCGTGTCGCCGTTCGTTGCGAGCACCTCGAACACGCCGTCGCCGATCTCGAGGATCGAGATGTCGAACGTGCCGCCGCCGAGGTCGTAGATCGCGACCTTGCCCGACTTCTTCTTGTCGAGGCCGTAGGCGAGGGTCGCCGCAGTCGGCTCGTTGATGATGCGCTCGACCACGAGGCCCGCGATCGTGCCCGCGTCCTTGGTCGCCTGCCGCTGGGCGTCGTTGAAGTAGGCGGGAACCGTGATGACGGCGCGCGTGACCTGTTCACCGAGATAGGCCTCCGCCGACTCCTTCAGCGCCGAGAGGACCATCGCGCTGATCTCGGGCGGGGTGAACTGCTTTCCGTCGATGTCGACCTTGACGAGTTCTTCGGAGCCCCCTGCGATCTTGTAGGCGACACGCTTTTCCTCGCTCGCCACTTCCTTGTGGCGCCGCCCCATGAAGCGCTTGATCGAGGCGATCGTGCGCGTCGGGTTCGTGACCGCCTGTCGCTTGGCGGGCGCACCGACGAGGCGGTTCTCGCCTTGGAACGCGACGACCGAGGGCGTCAGCCGCGAGCCTTCCATGTTCGTGATGACGACGGGCTCTCCGCCTTCCATCACTGCCACCACCGAGTTCGTGGTGCCGAGGTCGATGCCGATGATCTTGCCTTGCTGCGCCATAGGAAGTTCCGTCCTTGTCTGGGGTCCGTACCTGCGTCAGGGATCAAACTCCGTGCCAGAGGGCGAGGCGCGGGATGAGCGCCCTCGGCGGCCCTGAGAAGGCCACTTTCGCTGCCAGATTGGCACCGCGCGAGTGGGCGCTGCCAGCGTGGCAGATTTCCGAGATCTAGAATCGGCCGACCCGCACCGCGGGGACGGGATAGCCTCTCCCTGAGGACTCTCCTCCCACGCGCAGCGCATATTCGTATCGCCCGCGCAAGAAGCCGCTCGCAAACGTCAACCCATGCAACGCTCCCACTTCCAACTCGTGCACTCCGCACTCATCCTCGCCGCGTCGCTGGCACTCTCGTCGGCCGCCTCCGCCCAGTCTGGTGATGTCAAGGCCATCGGCTATGACGCCTCGAACCCGCCGACGGCCGCCGAGGTCGCGCGCCACAACGCCGCCAACCCGCGCCCCGAGTACTTCGTAGGGCCGCGCTGGAGCGGGGCCTTGGGTTCTCCTCGCGTGGTGACGTGGAGCCTCGTTCCCGACGGCGTGCTCATTCCTTCGGTGATCGGCGAGAACGCCGGCAACAGCGGCATCTTCAATCGACTCGACGGCGCCTTCGTGGCAGCCGGCGGTCGTGCGGCCTGGATTCAGCGAGTGCAAGAGACCTTCGACCGCTGGGAGGCTCTCTCCGGTGTCGACTTCCAGCGCATCACGGTGCCCGGTCAGGACTGGGACGACGGCGCTGCTTGGGGGAGCATCGGGGGCCCGTCGCGCGGCGACATCCGCATCGCGATGAAGCGCCTCGACGCCAACGGCCCGATCTCCGCTGTGGCCTACTTCCCCGGCAACGGCGACATCGTGCTCGACCGCACGGAAAACTGGGGCGACGTGGCCGACCTCAACCGCTACCTGCGCAACCAACTGATGTGGGCCGAAGGCATCGCCATCGGCATCGACCTCGCATGCCCGTCGGACGGCACCAAGCTCATGGAGCCCGTGATCCCCGTCAACTTCGACGGTCCGCGGCAGGACGACATCCGCGCCGTGCAGCGCCTCTATGGCGATCCCAACGAGCTCGATGACTCGATTGCCGCGGGAACGGACCTCGGCGCACTGCCGGTCGGCTCGTCGCTCTCGCTGGGCGACCTGCCGCTGCCCGTCACCGGTGCGAACGACGTCAACGCCTCGCTGCTCTCCATCGATGCCGACGGTGAGAGCGACTTCTTCCGCTTCTCCATCCCGACCCCCGGCGTCGCAAACATCACGGTGACGCCCATCGGCAGCGTCTACGACCTCGGCCCGAGCGGCGTCGGCGGCTGCATCAACAACGGGCGCTACGACGCGACCATCGCGGCGGATCTCGAAGTCGAAGTCCTGTCCGCGAGCGGCACGCAGCTCGGTGTGAGCGCGGGCGCGGCGATCGGTCTCCCCGAGACGCTCCAGCTCGTCGGCCTGCGGACGGCAGGCAACTACGCGATTCGAGTCTTCGAGAACGGCTCCCCGGTCGCCTCGCAGCTCTACCGACTCGACATTTCGATCGCGCCCTGCACGATCGACAGCGACGGCGATGGCACCGCGGACTGCAGTGACTTCTGTCCCGCCGACCCGCTCAAGACCGCGCCCGGCATCTGCGGCTGCGGAGTCGCGGACACCGACACGGACCAAGATGGCACGGCCGACTGCAACGATCTCTGCCCGCTGGATGCGAGCAAGGTTGCGCCGGGCGTGTGCGGATGCGGCGTGTCCGACGTGGACAGCGACAGCGACGGCACGGCCGATTGCCTCGATCTGTGCCCTCAGGATGCAGCGAAGGTGGCTCCGGGCATCTGCGGATGCGGTGTCACCGACGCGGACAGCGACCAAGACGGCACGGCGGACTGCAACGACCTCTGCCCGCAGGACCCGTCCAAGGTCGCTCCGGGCACGTGCGGGTGCGGCGTTTCGGACGCGGACTCGGACGGTGATGGGACGCCCAACTGCGTCGATCTCTGTCCCCAGGACCGTTCCAAGACCGCTCCGGGCGCCTGCGGCTGCGGGACTCCCGACACGGACAGCGACGCGGACGGCACGGCGGACTGCAACGACGGCTGCCCCCAAGACGCGAACAAGCTCTCGCCCGGCGTCTGCGGCTGCGGCGTGAGCGACGCGGACTCGGACCAGGACGGGACCGCGGACTGCAATGACCAGTGCCCGCAGGATGCGAACAAGGTCGTGCCCGGTGCGTGCGGGTGCGGCGTGGCCGATGTCGACACCGACGGAGACCAAGTGCTCGACTGCAACGACGGCTGCCCGCTCGACGCGAACAAGGTTGCGCCGGGACAGTGCGGCTGCGGTGCGGCGGACACCGACGCCGATGCGGACGGCGTGGCCGACTGCAATGACCTCTGCCCGCAGGACGCCGGCAAGGTCGCTCCCGGCCAGTGCGGCTGCGGCGTCGCCGACACGGACAGCGATCAAGACGGCACGGCCGACTGCAACGACCTTTGCCCGCAGGACGCGCTCAAGGTTGCTCCGGGCATTTGCGGCTGCGGCGTGGCCGACACGGACAGTGACCAAGACGGCACGGCAGACTGCAATGACCTCTGCCCGCAAGACGCGGCCAAGGTGGCGCCGGGCATCTGCGGGTGCGGCGTGGCCGACACCGACAGCGACCAGGACGGCACGGCGGACTGCAACGACGGCTGCCCGACGGACGCGGCGAAGGTGGATCCGGGCGTGTGCGGCTGTGGCAAGCCCGACGTCGACAGCGACGGCGACCTCGTGCTGGATTGCAACGATGGATGCCCGCAGGACGCTACGAAGGTGGCTCCGGGACAGTGCGGCTGCGGCATCGCGGACGTTGACGCCGACAGCGATGGTACGGCCGACTGCAACGACCTTTGCCCGCAGGATGCGAGCAAGGTGGCTCCGGGCACGTGTGGTTGCGGCGTGAGCGATGTCGACGTGGACCAAGATGGTGCCGCAGACTGCGTGGACCTCTGCCCGCAGGACGCGAACAAGGTGGAGCCGGGCGCCTGCGGCTGCGGCGTCGCGGACGTCGACTCCGACGGCGACCAACTGCTCGACTGCTTGGACGGCTGCCCGCAGGATCCGCTCAAGACGTCGCCGGGCCAGTGCGGCTGCGGCACGGCGGACATCGACTCGGACGGTGACGGCTCTGCCGACTGCGTGGACCTGTGCCCGCAGGACGCGCTCAAGGTCGATCCGGGCCAATGCGGCTGCGGTGTGCCCGATGCCGACAGCGATAATGACGGCACCGTCAACTGCCTCGATGGCTGCCCGCAGGACCCGCTCAAGGTGGCTCCGGGAGCCTGCGGCTGCGGCGTGAGCGACATCGACTCGGACGGTGACGGCGTTGCCAACTGCAACGACCTCTGCCCGAACGACGCGGCCAAGGTTGCGCCGGGTGTGTGCGGCTGTGGCGTGTCCGACCAGGACAGCGACGGGGACCTCACGCCGGACTGCAACGACGGTTGCCCCAACGA
>JBIKYW010000565.1:0-2582 GCA_044355055.1 Planctomycetota bacterium
AGGCTCGCCATCGAGACCTTGGAACGCGTTCGCAAGGGTGAGAGCGTTCCGCCGACGATCGACACGGGCGCGGTGCTCGCGACGCGCGACAACATGAAAGCGCCCGAGATCGCGCCCCTGCTCGAATAGGGTGACGGCGCTATTCTCCCCCGCGTGAGCGTGCGACTCTCGATGGCGGGCATCGCGAAGCGCTACGGTGCGACCGTGGCGCTCGGCGGCGTGAACCTCGAAGCGCGCGCGGGCGAGGTGCTCGCGCTCGTCGGCGAAAATGGCGCGGGCAAGTCGACGCTGATGAAGGTGCTCGCGGGGGCCGTCGAGCCGGACTCGGGCGAGATGCGCCTCGACGGTGCAAACTATTGCCCCGTCGACCCGGCGGCCGCGCGGCGCGCGGGGGTTGCGATGATCTATCAGGAGCTCTCGCTCGCGCCGCACCTGTCCGTCGCGGAGAACGTTCTGCTCGGTGCAGAGCCACGTCGCGGACCGTTCATCGACCGGCGCGTGCTGCGCGAGCGCGCGCGGGCCGCGCTCGCGCAGGTCGGACGCGCGGAACTCGACGTCGACACTCTCGTCGGCACACTCGGACCCGCGGATGCGCAGCTCGTCGAGATCGCGCGTGCGATCGCACTCGACGCGAAGGTGCTCGTTCTCGATGAGCCGACGTCGAGCCTCAGTCGCGACGACGTCGCACGCCTCTTTGCCCTCGTCCGGCGACTGCGAGCAGCGGGCGTGGCCGTCGTGTACATCTCCCACGCGCTCGAGGAGGTCCTCGAGCTCGCCGATCGCGCAGTCGTGCTCCGCGATGGAGCGAGCGTGGCGTGCTTCGAGCGCTCAGACCTCGAAGTGAACAGGCTCGTGGCCGCGATGGTCGGACGCGAAGTCTCGGAGCTCTATCCACGCTCGAAATCGTGCGCGGGCGCCGTCGTGGCGCGTGCGACCGCGCTGCGGGGTGCGGGGCGCCTGGGGAGCGCCAGCTTGGAGCTGCGGCGCGGAGAGGTGCTCGGAATCGCGGGCCTCATCGGTGCGGGTCGCACTGAGCTCTTGCGCGCGCTCTTCGGACTCGACCGCATCGCGTCGGGCGAGCTCGAGGTGCTCGCACTCGGCGGACCGCGCACTCCGCGAGAGCGCTGGCGACAGGGAGTCGGCATGGCGAGCGAAGATCGCAAGCGAGAAGGACTCGCTCTCGCACGACCGATCGCCGAGAACTTGTGCCTCCCGAGGCTCGACCGCGTCGCACGCGGGGGCTGGACGACGCCGAAGCGCATCGAGGGCGCCGCGCGGGAATGGATCGAGAGGCTCGGCGTGAAGTGCGCCAGCGCCGCGCAGCCCGTGGGCCAGCTCTCGGGCGGAAATCAGCAGAAGGTGGCGCTCGCGCGACTCCTGTACTGCGACGCCGACGTGCTGCTGCTCGACGAACCGACACGGGGCGTCGATGTCGCCGCGAAGGCGGAGATCTATCGCCGGATCGACGAGCTCGCCCGAGGCCCGCGGCCGCGCGCAGTGCTCGTCGTTTCGAGCTATCTGCCGGAGCTGTTCGGAATCTGCGACCGCATCGCCGTGATGACGCGCGGCGAGCTCGGACCCGCGCGAAGAGTCGAGGAGCTCGACGAGGAAGCCGTGATGCTCGAAGCGGCCGGAGGGATGCGATGAACGTTCGAGAGCTGCTGCGTCGCATCGGGCCCGCGCTAGGGCTCGTCGCAACGTGGACCCTGTTCGCACTGCTCGCGGGCAGCAAGTTCACGAGTTGGTCGAACCACGAGCTGATGGCCCTACAGACCGCGGTCGTCGGAACCGCAGCGGTCGGTGCGACGTGGATCATCGTCTCGGGCGGCATCGATCTGTCGGTGGGCGCGACGATCGCGCTCGGCACCATGGTGATCGCATCGCTCGTGCGCATGGGTCTGCCCGCAGGGCTCGCGGCGCTCGTCGGCGTCGCGACGGCGGCACTGATCGGAGCGGGCATCGGCGCGCTCGTCATCGGAGAGCTCGGTCGCGTCGCGGGCTTCGTGCTCGCGAAATCGAGCGGAATCGTGCTGGGAATCAGCGTCGGCGCAACCGTGGCCGTCCTCTCCGCGCTCTTGCTACGAAGGCTGTTCGGCAGGGTCGAGCTTTCGCCGTTCATCGTGACGCTCGGGCTCTGGGGCGCGCTGCGCGGACTCGCGAAGGGGCTCGGCGACAACCAGCCGGTGTACGCGGAGACGCCGGATGCGATGGCGACGATGGCGCGCCTCTGCGAGCTCATGTCCGTCGACAGCGGCATCGCGTTGCCCGCGGGAGTTTGGATCCTGATCGCGGTCGCCGCCGTCGCGGCGCTGGCGATGCGCTTCACGGTCTTCGGACGACACGTCTTCGCGATCGGCTCCAACGAAGAGACGGCGAGGCTCTGCGGTCTGCGCGTCGAGCGCACGAAGGTGCTCGTCTACATGCTCGCGCTCGCGTGCGCCGGCGTCGCCGCGGTTCTGCAAACCTCGTATCTTTCGATGGGCGACCCGACGACCGCGCAAGGCTACGAGCTCAAGGTCATCGCAGCCGCCGTGATCGGCGGAGCGAGCCTGTCGGGTGGACAAGGCTCGATCGCTGGCACA
>JBIKYW010000108.1:0-8713 GCA_044355055.1 Planctomycetota bacterium
AACCAGTGCGCGGCGAGCATCGTCAGCACGGCGCCCTTGAACGGCACGCCTTCGTTCATGATCACATCGAAGGCCGACATGCGGTCGGATGTGACGAACAGAAGGTGCTCCGCGTCGACGGAGTAGATGTCGCGCACCTTGCCGCTGGCGAGCCACGTGACACCCGGGATGTGCCGCTCGCGGCCGAGATAGATCGAGTGAGTCTTCGTCATGGGAACTCGCGGCGCACAACGGCCGTACCGCGAGTATGCACGGGGGGGCTGCGGGCTACAATCGCGCGGCGTGAACGGTGGCGAAGGCAGCGGGGCGAAGGCGCGCGGGCTCGCGACGGGAGGCGTTCCGCGCGGCGAGCTCCGTCTCCCGGGCTCCAAGTCGCTCGCGCAGCGCGCGCTCGTGCTCGCGAGCTTGGCGCAGGGCGA
This sequence comes from Planctomycetota bacterium, assembly GCA_044355055.1. GTDB lineage: Bacteria > Planctomycetota > UBA1135 > UBA1135 > F1-120-MAGs118. The sequence goes on from JBIKYW010000108.1 coordinate 420, forward strand.
GACTCGCATCGCGGGGCTTCCCTCGGGAGGCGATGTGCGCGCCGCCCTCGGAGTCCTGCGAGCGGTCGGCGTCGAAGTGCGCGAGCTCGCGCCCGCCGCCGTGTCCGTGCGGGGCGCGCCGCCGGGCCCGCACCGCGGCTGGCGCGGGACGGCACCGCTCGAGCTCGGAGAGAGCGCGACTCTCGCGCGCTTCGCGCTCGCGGTCGCCGGGCTCTGCGGTCGGTGCGAAGACGCCTTCGAGCTGCGCGCGAGCGGCACGCTCGTGCGGCGACGTTCGGACGCGCTGCTCGCAGCGCTCCGCGAAGCCGGAGTGCAGATCGAACACGAGCCTTGGCCGGTGCGGCTTGCACCGATCGGCCCTCCGCCGACGGTGCACCTGCGCGCCCCGCGCTCCAGCCAAGAGGCGAGCGCTCTGGCGATCGCTCTGTGCGCGTGGCCCGACGAGAGCGAGCTCGTCGTTCACGGAGAGCTCCCGAGCGAGCCGTATTTCCGCATGACACTGCGCGAGCTCGCGCGCTTCGGCGCGCGGGTGGAGCAGGTGTCGAACGAGCCCGCGACGTGGCGCCTGCGCGGCCCCCTGTGTGCGCCGGAAGCTCCGCTCGAGATCGAGCCCGATGCGTCGCTCTCCGCTGTGGCGCTCGCAGCGGCATGCCTCGGCGGTGGCGAGGTCTTGGCGCGCGGGATCCGCAGCGACTCGACGCAGGGCGATACGCGCATCGCCGAGCACCTGCGCGCCTTCGGATGCCGCGCGAGCTTTCGCCGCACGGGACTCGTCGCCTCGGGGTTTCCGCAGCAAGCCGCGAGGCTCGACTTGCGCGGCGAACCCGATCTCGCTCCGGTCCTCGCGACGATCGCGGCGGGGGCGGCGCTCGTCGATCCCGTGGGCGTGAGCGTGCTCTCCGGGCTCGAGACGCTGCCGGGCAAGGAGAGCTCGCGCATCGAGACGCTCGCGCACGGCTTGCGCGAAGCCGGCTGGAGGGTCGAGCACGACGAGCGCTCGCTCCGAATCGCGCGCGGGTCGTATCTCGCGGGCCCCGAGCTTCCGCCGCCCGTGACGCTCGATCCTCGCGGAGACCATCGCATGGCCTTCGCATTCGCGCTGCTCGGCCTGATTCGCCCCGGCGTGTTCGTGCGCGAGCCGGAGTGCGTCGCAAAGAGCTGGCCGAGCTTCTGGAAGGACCTCGCAGCGCTCGGCGCCAAGGTCGTGGAAGCGTGAACGAACCCGAGCGGCTCTCGCCCGACGAGGTGCGCCGACGGATGCGCTCGCACGACGCGCTGCTCGTGTGCGCCTACGACTCGCCGGTCTCGTTCCCGAAGTTTCCGCTTCCCGACGCGATCCCGCTGTCGAAGCTGCGCGAGCTCGAGGACGCACTCGACCCCATGCGAGAGCTCGTCTTCTATTGCCGTTGTCCCGCCGACAAGACTTCGCTCGAGCGCGCCCGCGAGTACCTCGCACGCGGTTTCCAGCGCTGCGCCGTGCTCGCGGGTGGGTGGAGCGCGTGGACGGGCCGCTAGCGGCTTCCGAGACCGGGCGAAGTGAGAAAAGAATGCCGAGGCTTGGCAGCGTGCCCCGGGGCTATCCTAGTTCTGCCATGAGCGCTCCCCAGACCTCCGTCCAAGGCCCCGTCTTGATCGCCGGTGGCGCCGGCTACATCGGCAGCCACACGGTGCGGCTCTTCCAGCAGCGCGGCATCCCCGTGGTCGTCGTCGACAACCTCTCGACGGGGCACCGCGACGCCGTGATCTGTGACTTCGTGCAGGCCGACCTCGGCGACCGCGCGGCGCTCGATGCGCTCTTCGCGACGCACAAGCCGCGCGCAGTGGTGCACTTTGCGGCCAAGGCCTACGTGGGCGAGAGCGTCGGCGATCCGGCCAAGTATTACCGCGAGAACGTGGTCGCGACGTTCACGCTGCTCGAGGCGATGCGCGCCGCGGGCTGCGGAGAGATCGTGTTCAGCTCGACCTGCGCGACCTACGGCAACCCGGTGCGCGTGCCGATCGACGAGGACCATCCGCAGAATCCGATCTCGCCCTACGGCCGCACGAAGCTGCACATCGAGCACATGCTCGAGGACTACTCGCGCGCCTATGGCTTGCGCTTCGCGGCGCTGCGCTACTTCAACGCGGCGGGAGCGGCCGTGGACGCCGCGCTCGGCGAGCGGCACGACCCCGAGACGCACATCATCCCGCTGGTGCTCGACGTCGCGGCGGGGCGGCGCAAGGAGATCGCGGTGTTCGGCGAGGACTACCCGACGCCGGATGGAACCTGCGTGCGCGACTACATCCACGTCGAGGACCTCGCCGAGGCCCACTGGCTCGCACTCGGAAAACTCCAGAGCGGCGTCCACCAGATCAAGGTCAACCTCGGAACGGGGCAGGGCTATTCCGTCCGACAGGTGATCGAAGCCGCCCGCAAGGTCACGGGCCAACCGATCGCGGTGCGCATGGCGCCGCGCCGCGAGGGCGACCCCGCGCAGGTCATGGCGGGCGGAAACCGCGCGCGCGACGTGCTCGGCTGGACCCCCGTGCGGCCGGGGCTCGAGGACATCGTCGGGGACGCTTGGCGCTTCCACCGCCGCTTCTTCGGGAGCTGAAAGAAGCGCGCGAGAAGCGCGAGTTCCTGCGTGAATTGTCCGTCGCGAGCGCCAGAATCTTGGGCGCCGCGGGGGGCGCGGGCGACGGGCGTGCGCGCAGGGCGCATGGACACCCGCCGTCCGGAGTGCCTCGTACGCGCAACGTCGGCGACCGCGCGTCGGTCGTCTCCGAATCCTACGCATGGCCGCTTCGAAGCAAAGCTCCGGAAAGTCCCAGTTCTTCCGCATCGCGTTGATCCTCGCGCTCAACGCGGCGGCCGTCTTCGCGCTGTGGCGCATCTGGCCGCGCGGCGCAGGCGCTGCGGGCAGCGGAGACGTGCAGGCCGCGACGAGCCGTCCGGCGCGCGTCGTCGACGAGCTGCCGAAGGGGCCTCCGCCGCTCGACTCCGCGGTGCGCAACCGTCTCGACCGAGACCTGCGCGCGATCGTCGCGCAGTGGGTCGAAGAGGCGCGCAAGCAGAGCAAGAACAAGGTGCATCAGGGCAACGCAGCCGTCGCGCTGCACGTGCGCGAAGTCGGCTCGGGACAGGCCAGCGACATCGCGCTCGGCTCCGATCGCCTGATGCGTCCCGCCTCGAACCTCAAGCTCGTCACGACGGCGGCGGCGCTCGCGCTGCTCGGACCCGACTGGTCGTTCCGCACGCGCTTCGACGCGAGCGGGCCGATCGTCGAGGGCGTGCTGCGCGGAAATCTGGTCGTGCGCGCCGGTGGGGACCCGCTCTACGACAGCAACTCGAATGGCGACGTCGAGCACCTGCTCGCGCCCGTGGTCGACGCGCTCGCGGCCCAAGGCGTGCGGGTGATCGCGGGCGATCTGGTGCTCGACGAGGGCACGTTCCAAGCGCCCGCTCCCGCGCCGCAGTGGCCCGACGCGGGCCAGCACTGGGCCGAATACTGCGCGCTCTCGGGAGGCTTCAGCGCCAACCGCGGCTGCCTGACCGCGCTCGTGAACCCCGGCTCGGTCGGCGGGCCTGCGCGCGTGACGATTTTCCCGCGCGAGCACGGGCTCGCCGTCAATCTCGGCGTGCGCACCGAGGCCAAGGGCAAGCTCGACGTGCAGTGCGGCGCGAAGCCGAGCGGCGTGCTCGTGCGCGGCTCGGTCCCCGCCGGAAGCGACACGTTCGTCGCATCGTTCTCGCACCCCGATCCGGTCGAGCTGTTCGGCCAAGCGCTCGGTGGCGCGCTCGCGCGCCGCGGTATCGTCGTTCAGGGACGCCTGCGCCGCGAGCGCAACGCGCCGGCCCAAGCCTCGCTCGCCGTGCTGGAGACTCCGCTGGAGCGCGTCCTCGCGCCGATCAATGCGGACTCGACGAACGCGGCCGCGGACCAGCTGTTCTTCGCCACGGCGCAGGCCATCGTCGGTCAGGGCACGCGCGCGGCCGGGGCACAGACGACGCAGCTCGCGCTGCAGCGGCTCGGCGTGCCGACGGACGGCCTCGCGCAGGTCGACGGCTCGGGACTCTCGCGCGCGAACCAAGTGACGGCACGGCAGATCGTCGCGCTCGTCGAGAAAGTGCTCACCCAAGACGGTCGCAGCGCACGGCTCTTTCTCGACTCGCTCGCGGTCGCCGGAGAGCGCGGCACGCTCGACGACCGCATGAAAGATGCACCGGTGCGCGGCCGCGTGCGCGCGAAAACCGGCTTCATCGCGGGGACGAGCTCGCTCTCGGGCGTCGCCGAGACGCTCGACGGCCGCCGCTTCGCCTTCTCGATCCTCGTCAACTATCCCGACTTCGGCGGGCTCAATCCGTCGGTGTGGAAGCCGATGCAAGACGCGCTCTGCAAGCGGCTCGTCGAGACCAAGCCGTGAGCGCGAGCGAGCGCGATCTCGAGCGCTGGAAGGCCATCGCGATCGAAGCCGCCGAGGCCGCGGGCCGCGTGCTGATGGAGCACTACGGTCGCCTCGATCGCTCGAAGATCCGCACCAAGAGCGCCGCGCGCGACCTCGTCACGGCGGCCGACGTCGCCAGCGAGCGGGCGGTGGTTGCCGTGCTGCGGCGCGAGGTCCCCGAGCACGCGATCGAAGCGGAAGAGGAGGTCCGCGACGCGCGCTCGAACGGCCCTTCGGAGCTGCGCTGGTTCGTCGATCCGCTCGACGGAACCACCAACTTCGTCCATCAGCTCCCCGCGTTCTCGGTCTCGCTCGGGCTCTTCGCGGGGACGACGCCTCTCGTCGGGGTCGTGAACGCGCCGCGCCTCGGCGAGCTGTTCGCGGCGCGCGCGGGCGGCGGGACGACCCTCAACGGCGAGCGCGTGCAGGTCTCGGGCGCGACCGACCTGCGCGACGCCATCCTCGCCACGGGCTTTCCCTACCGCCGCGAATCCCTCGCACAGGCGAACGCCGAGAACCTCTGTCGTTTCATCCTCGACGTGCGCGACCTGCGCCGCATGGGCTCGGCTGCGCTCGACCTCGCCTACGTCGCCGCCGGTCGAATGGACGGATTTTGGGAGCTGCACCTCGCGCCCCACGACGTCGCCGGAGGAGCCCTGCTCGTCCGCGAGGCGGGGGGCATCGTGAGCGACGCCCATGGGGACGAGGATTGGCTCCGCGGAGGGCACATCCTCGCCTGCGCGCCGGGCCTGCACGCGGCGCTGCGCGAGCGCGTCCGAGCCTGATTTCCGCCTCGTTCCCGCGGGCGAGACGCCCTCTCCGCGGCGCGCTCGGAGGACCTCGCTCGGTCTTTCGGCCCCTAGCGCGCCCCGCTACGATGCCTGCTTGTGGACGGGTCTGTCCCGAGCCCGCCGAGCGCGGCGGAACGGGGTGGCTCCGCCGCCATGTGGAGAGCCCCAGCACCCTCCCCGAGAGCCCATGCCGCGCCAACAGGAACAACGGACGCCGACGGCGGCCACGGGCGCGATCCGCGTCCGCGGCGCGCGCGTCCACAACCTGCACGGCGTCGACGTCGACATCCCGCGCAACGAGCTCGTCGCGATCACGGGCGTGTCGGGCTCGGGCAAGAGCTCGCTCGCGTTCGACACGCTCTTCCGCGAAGGGCAGCGGCGCTTCCTCGAGACGCTCTCCGCCTACGCACGGCAGTTCCTCGGGCGCATGGAGAAGCCCGACGTCGACTCGATCGAGGGGCTCGCGCCCGCCATCGCTGTCGACCAAGCCGCGGCGAGCTCGAGCCCGCGCTCGACGGTCGGAACGCTGACGGAGATCTTCGACCACCTGCGCGTGCTGTACGCGCGCGCGGGTCGGCCGCACTGCCCGCAGTGCCACCTGCCGCTGCAGTCGCTGACGCACGAGGCGATCGTGCAGCAAGCGCTCGACTGCTATGCGGGCAAGTCGGTGAGCGTGCTCGCGCCGCTGATCCGCGACCGCAAGGGCCAGCACGAGGAAGTACTCGAAGGGCTCAAGCGCCGCGGCCTGATCCGAGCGCGCGTCGATGGCGAGATCGTGCGCATCGAAGAGGCGCCCAAGCTCGAGCGCTACGTGCGCCACACGATCGAGGCGGTCGTCGACCGACTGCGTCCCGACCGCGAGCAACCGAGCCGCCTGCGCGAGGCGGTCGAGAATGCGCTCGAGCTGTCGGGAGGAGACGTGGTGTTCGCGCCCGCGGAGCCGGGTGTCGAAGAGCGCGCATGGTCGACCTCGCGCAGCTGCCCGGGCTGCGGCGCCGACACGCCGCCGTTGGAGCCCCGGCTCTTCTCGTTCAACTCACCGCACGGTGCGTGCCCCGAATGCGCGGGCCTCGGAGTCGCGAAGCAGGTGAGCGAGGCGCGCATCGTGCGCGATGCGTCGCTCACGATCCGCGAGGGCGCGCTCGCGGTCACGAGCAAGGCCTGCACCTCGCTCAACTATCCGCCGGTCGACTTCGACTTCCTCGAGCAGGTGGCCGCGGCCTTCGACTTCGACCTCGACACGCCGTGGAAAGACCTGCCGCGCGCCGCGCGCAAGGTGATCCTGCATGGCGCGGGCGATGAGCGCTTCGAGGACGACTTCTCGTGGAACGGCGCGAAGTACCAAGGCTCGATCAAGTGGCAACGGCGCTTCAAGGGCGTGATTCCCGCGCTCTTGAAGGCGGCTGCCAGCGGCAAGCCCGCAGTGAACGCCTTCTTCACGAGCGCCGCGTGCGGCTCCTGCGCAGGCACGCGCCTCAAGCCCTTCGCGCTGTCCGTGCTGCTCGGAGGCGCCTCCTTGCGCGAGCTCTTGAACCTCTCGATCCGCGACCTCGACGCGCGGCTCGACAAGCTCGAGCTCTCCGCGCGCGAGCAGCGCATCGCGCGCGACTTGCTCGCCGAGGTCCGCCGCCGCACGGAGTTCCTGCGTCAAGTCGGCCTCGACTATCTGACGCTCGCGCGCGGCGCCGACACACTCTCGGGCGGTGAAGCGCAGCGCATCCGTCTCGCGGCCCAGCTTGGCAGCGCACTCCAAGGTGTGCTGTACGTGCTCGACGAGCCCTCGATCGGCTTGCACGCGCGCGACCACGCGCAACTGCTCGGCGCACTGCAGCGCCTGCGCGACGGCGGCAACACCGTGGTCGTGGTCGAGCACGTCGAGGCGACGCTGCGCGCCGCGGATCACATCATCGACGTCGGGCCCGGCGCCGGACGCAACGGGGGTCGCATCGTCGCGCACGGAACTCCGACCGAGGTCGCGCGCGCCGACTCTCCGACAGGACGATTCCTTCGCGGCGAGCTGGCGATGCCGGCTCCCGCCGAGCGCCGCAAGGGCAACGGCCAGTTCCTCGCAATCGAAGGCGCACGCGCCTTCAACCTGAAGGGTTTCGACGCGCGCTTCCCGCTCGGCACCCTGACCGTGGTTTCCGGCGTCAGCGGATCGGGCAAGTCGACGCTGGTGAACCGCATCTTGCAGCCCGTGCTCGAGGGACACCTCGGACGCGAGGGCGACGAGGCGGGCGAGCACGAGCGCGTGCGCGGGCTCGAGCACGTCGGGGACATGGTCGCGATCGACGCTGCACCGATCGGGCGCACGCCCCGCAGCAACCCCGCGACGTACACGGGCGTCTTCGACCCGATCCGAGACCTCTTCGCGGCGCTGCCGGAGTCGCGCGTGCGCGGCTACACGAAGTCGCGCTTCTCGTTCAATGTCGCCGGCGGTCGCTGCGAAGCCTGCGGCGGCGCGGGCTCCAAGCTCGTCGAGCTGCAGTTCTTGGCGCCCGTCACCGTGCCCTGCGACGAGTGCGGAGGCGAGCGATTCCAAGCCGAAACGCTCGATGTGCGCTTCAAGGACAAGTCCATCGCCGACGTGCTCGCCCTGACGGTCGAGGAGGCGCTGGAGCTCTTCAAGGACCACCCGAAGATCGCCCGACCGCTGCAGACGATGGCCGAAGTCGGGCTCTCGTACCTCACGCTCGGCCAGCCCTCGACCACGATCTCAGGGGGAGAAGCGCAGCGCATCAAGCTCGTGACGCACCTTCAAAAGCGCGCGCGGGAGCACACCGTCTACCTGCTCGACGAACCGACCACGGGACTGCATCCGCAGGACATCGCGCGGCTCGTCGGCGCGCTGCAGCGCCTCGTCGACGCGGGGCACACGGCGATCGTGATCGAGCACAACCTCGACGTGATCCGCGCGGCGGACTACGTGCTCGACCTCGGGCCCGCCGGCGGAGACGCAGGCGGCGAGCTCGTCGCGCACGGCACACCGGAGGAGCTCGCGCGACACGGCAAGTCCGCGACCGGTGCCGCGCTCCGCGGCGAGTACGTCGTCGGCCGCAAGAAACTCGCGGGCAAGGT
>JBIKYW010000566.1:0-2578 GCA_044355055.1 Planctomycetota bacterium
CCCCGTGGCCTTGGCGCGCTCCCTTTTGGCCCGCGCTGGCGCCGCTCTTGCTCCCTAGCCCTGCGTCGCGCTATCCTCTTCGCCCCTCCAACCGAACTTCGGCCCCGCGCCGACAACGCCCGGCGCATCCAACTGCCATGAAGAGCTCCATCCACCCCAAGTACTTCGACTGCAAGGTCCACTGCGGCTGCGGGAACAACTTCGTCACCCGCGCCACGGTCAAGGAGCTGCGCATCGAAATCTGCTCGGTCTGCCACCCGTTCTACTCGGGCAAGCAGAAGTTCGTCGACGCCGCCGGCCGCATCGACTCCTTCAACCGCCGCTACGCCGCCAAGGCGAGCGCGAAGCCGAAGGCCTGAGCACGCACGGCGGGTGCGCTCCTCGCGTGCCCCCGCGTCGCTCGCGGACTGCGGCCTGAGACATGGCCCTCGCCGAAGCGCTCCTCACCAAGCTGCGTGAGGCCAAGGCTCGTTTCGACGAGCTGACGGCGCTGCTCTCTTCCGAGGGCGGCGCCGTGGACGGCAAGAAGATCCCGGGCATCCTGAAGGAGCGCGGGGGTCTCGAGAAGCGCGTGCAGCTGCTCGAGCGCATCGACTCGCTCGAGCGTCGGCGCGCAGATGCGCAGGCGATGCTCACGGACTCCGAGATGGCCGCGCTCGCCAAGGAGGAGCTCGCGGAGATCGAGTCAGAGCTCAAGCGCCTCGACGAGGAAGTGGTCGACGCGATCATCGCGGAGGACGACGACGAGCGCCGCAAGGTGATCATGGAGATCCGCGCGGGCACCGGCGGAGACGAAGCCAGTCTCTTCGCCGCGGATCTGTACCGCATCTACGAGCACTTCTTCGACGCGCAGGGCTGGAAGCACGAGGTGTTCGACGTCGCGCGCTCCGACGTCGGCGGATTCAAGGAGATCGTGTTCTCCGTCGAAGGCGATGGCGCGTGGCGCAAGCTTCGCTTTGAGTCCGGTGGCCATCGCGTTCAGCGTGTGCCCGAGACCGAGGCTCAGGGGCGCATCCACACGTCGGCGGCGACGGTGGCGGTGCTGCCGGAAGCCGAGGACGTCGACATCGACATCAACCCGCAGGACTTGCGCATCGACACCATGCGCGCGGGCGGGGCCGGTGGACAGCACGTGAACAAGACCGAGTCGGCAGTGCGCATCACGCACCTCCCGACGGGCACGGTGGTGTGCATGGACGAGAAGAGCCAGCACAAGAACCGCGCCCGCGCGCTGCGCGTGCTGCGCTCGCGGCTTTTCGAGGCCGAGCGGGCGCGCAAGGACGCCGAGCGTGCGGCGCTGCGCAAGACGCAGGTGGGGACCGGCGACCGCAACGCCCGCATCCGCACCTACAACTACCCCCAGAACCGCGTCACGGACCACCGGGCGAACGAGAACTACTCCCTCGAGCAGGTGCTCGCGGGTAAGCTCACTCCGCTCATCGACGCCATGATCGCCGTGGACCGCGAGGAGCGCATCCGCAACCTGTGACGGATGGGGGGCTAGAGCCCGGGCGCGAACCGGGGTGGCCTCCCTGCGTTCAGCATTCCCGCGGTAGCCTCCGAGCCGTACCCCAACGCCCACAACCCCCTAAAAGCCCCCGATGCCCAACGCCAACGAGCCCGACTTCCAAGAACTCGAGCCGCTGCCTGAACTGCCGACGGAGAGCCCCGCGGACGCCCCCAAGACGGCCGGGCGCGGACCGATCGAGAAGGCACCCTTGATGCTGCAGCAAGCGGCCATGGTGCTCGGCATCTCGGCGCTCCTGCCGTGGCTCGTGCCGCAGGGCTTCGATCTGTGGCGGCTCGTGGGCAAGGTCGTGGTGCTGATCGGCGGGTACGTCGCGTACTGCGCCGCCGAGCACGCCCACGGCAAGAAGACGCCTCTCGACGGCGTCGGCAACGCGAACAAGCTCGCGCTCCCGATTCTCTCCTACCTGCTCCTGCTCGTCGGCATCGGCCTCACGCAGGTCTCCGATGCGTGGCAGGGAATGATCGAAGTGTCCGCCCTCGCCGTGGCCGTGCTCGCTTGGACGCAGGTCCACGGCTACTCGCTCGGCGGCAAGTTCAATCCGACGTGGGCGTTGATCATCCCGATGTTCGGCCTCGCCGCGCTCGTCAACATCTTCGTCGTGTTCGGGCTCGAGGTGCCCGGCTTGGCGAAGGCCCTCGCGATCTTGGGTTCGCTCGGCGTCGCCGGTGCGGGCGGCTTCGCGGGTCAGACGATGTTCGTCTCGATCAAGGAAGCCAAGGCGCACGGCGAGGCGAAGAAGCGCGCCGCGTCCGAGGCTCGCATGGCCGAGCGCCGCGCCAAGCGCGGCTAGTCGGCGGTTCACTTGGCCAGCGAGTCTCCGCGCACCGCGGGCGAAATGCTCGCGCGCGCGCGGGAGTTCCTCGCGCGCAAGGGCACGGCCGAGCCGCGCCTCGAGGCGGAGCTCTTGGTCGCGCACGCGCTCGGGCTCTCGCGGCTGCAACTTTTCCTGCGGCTTGATCAGCCTGTGGTGGAGCCGGAAGTTGCGCGCGCGCGAGAGCTGCTCGTGCGCCGCGGCAAGCACGAGCCCGTGGCCTACATCACGGGCTC
>JBIKYW010000567.1:0-2572 GCA_044355055.1 Planctomycetota bacterium
TCGGGCGGCTCGTGCTTCGCGCTGTTCGCCCTCCGCGCCCCCATGAAGAAGAAGATCGTCCTCTACCAGCCCCAGCAGGTCGACACGACCATCGGTCCGCCGGTCTCGGGCGACATGCTGCCGCTGGAGATGCTCACGATCGCGGCCTTCCCCGACAAGGACGGCTACGAGATCGTGATCGTCGACGCGAGCCTGTACGAGCCGGACGACGCGCACCGCCGTCTGCTCGAGGCCTGCGAAGGCGCGTTCCTGTACGCGACCACGGGCATCCTCGGCTTCATGGTGACCGACGGGTATCGCGCGTCGAGCAAGGTCAAGGCGCGCTTCCCCAAGCTGCCTTCGATCATCGGCGGCTGGTTCGCCTCGGTGCGGCCCGAGCTGCAGCTCGGGACCGGGCTGTACGACGCGGTCGTGCTCGGCCAAGGCGAGCTCACGTTCCGCGACGTCGTGCGCGCGATCGACGCCGGCGAGTCGCTCGAGTCGGTGCCCGGACTCGCGCTGTGGCGCGACGGTCAAGTGGTGAAGACCGAGAAGCGCAACGTCGTCGGCTGGGATCACGTCGACAACTGCGCCTGGCACCTGCTCGACATCGCGCCGTACCGCGATCGTCAGCTGCAGCAGGGTAGCCACAAGCACATCCTGCGAATGCCGACGCCGCCCGCGATCGGCGCGCGCCAGCCGTATTTCGGCATCACGTACTTCTCGAGCTACGGCTGCCCCGAGCCCTGCACGTTCTGCTGTTCGCCGATCGTCACGGACCGTCGCTGGAAGGCGATGCCCGCCGCGAGAATGCTCGACGATCTCCAAGCGCTGCAGGAACGCTGGGGCTTCGACACGGTGCGCTTCCACGACGCGAACTTCGGAGTGCTGCAGAAGCGCACGAAGGAGTTCGCCGAGGGCTTGATCGCGCGCAACATGAAGTTGCACTGGAACGCGTTCATCGAGACGCACTCGATCCTCACGTACAAGCCCGAGGTGCTCGACGCGATCGCAGCTTCCGGCATGTACGTCGCTGAGATCGGCGCCGAGGCGGGCACGAACGAGATGATGAAGCGCATCGGCAAGCCGATCGTCGACGACGACAACATCGCCGCCGCGGTCGAGATGGACCGTCGCGGCATCTGCGCTTCGGTGACGTACATCATCGGCTATCCGGGCGAGGGCCAGGACTCGATGCTCGCGACCATCGACCAGTGCCGCCGCCTGCACGTCGCGGCACCGCTCGCGCGACCGACCGTGTGGCCCTACCGTCCGATCCCCGGCACTGCGATGTGGGACGAGGCGATCTCGCTCGGCTATCAGCCGCCGCAGAAGATCGAAGAGTGGGGCTCGATCGGCGAATACCACCTCGAAGAGACTTGGCCCGGCAAGATCCCGCCGGAAGTGGCCGAGCGCCGCAAGCTCTACCAGCACTACGTGACGCTGAGCTACGGCCTTGCACGCGGGAAGATCGGCTTCTGGGAAAAGCGTGCGGAGTCGCGTCTGCGCGAAAACAACTGGCGTTTCGGTGTGCTCGAAGCGCGCGCCTTCGATGTCTACAACCGCATCGAGCGCAAGCTCTTCCCGCGGCCCGAGCTCTCGCGCTCGTGGGTCGATCCCGGCCACAAGACCGGCACCGCCGGCAACGCCGCTTCGCGCTCCTCGGACGCGATGACGAAGACGACCGCGGGCTGAACCAGCGGCTCGCTACGCTCGGCGCGGCAGGACCGCCAGAGCGGCTTGGTAGCTCGCGATGCACAGCGCCGTGACCAGAAGCGTCGCGACCGCGATCTTCGCTGCGGCGCTCGCTTCCCAACCGCGCAGCGATACTGCTGCGTAGACGCTCAACGGCAGGTGGATCAGGTAGATCCAGTAGGAAGCATCCACAAGCGAGCGCACGAAGGGCCTCTCGCGGCTGAAGGCTCGCTCGCAGACGCCGAGCAGTCCCAGTGAGAGGAGCGCGAGGGTCCAAGCACCCGCTACTTGTGCGACGACGAAAGCCGTACGCGACTCGGAGTGCTTGCCCTCGCTCGCGAGGCCGTAGCACACGAGGGCGAGCAAGGTCGTCGCCGCGATTCCCAACACGCCGCCCACGGTGCGCAACCATGCGCCCTGTCGCAGCGACGGCAGCAAGCCATCGCAGCGCTCGATCGCCCAGCCGAGGGCGAAGCACGCGAAATAAAAGGCCAAAATGCGTGGTTCGATCGTCCAGCCCTTGGGCGTGTCGAGCGTGGGCTGCTCCATCGAGAGCAACAAGGGTGTGAGAGCCAGTGCGATCGTCGGAACTCGAAATCGACGCCAGCGACCCACGAAGATGGCGTCCGCGAGGCGCTTCACAGCGGCTCGAATGCCTGGGGCGAGAGCGATCAACCCGCGCAGGATGAGCATCGCGAGCGTCACCAGCAGCAGGTAGTAGAGGAACCACAGATGCGCCGGATCGCCCGGCAGCGGCCGGTGGTAGGTGATCGAGCCATCGGGTGAAGCTCCTTTCGCGACGGCGAGGGCGTGCGCGAAGGCGAAGCCCACGAGCGGTGTTAGCAGGAGCCAGCCGACGAAGAGCGGAAGGGCGACGCGGCGGAGGCGGCCCAGGATG
>JBIKYW010000568.1:0-2571 GCA_044355055.1 Planctomycetota bacterium
CATCTCGCGGATCACCGACTCGCTGAAGCGTGCTGCCTTCGCGGAGACTCGTGCGACGTGCGTCATGGCTCGAATCTAGTCGAGCCGCGGTCCTGCGGCTACAGCGGTCGGCGGCGCGCCTTCAGGGCAGGCGATTCGCCCACTCGGTCCAGCGCACGAGGTCGTCGCCGTAGTTCACGTCGGCGATCTTCACCAGCGCTGCCATCGCGAGCTCCTTGAGCGGATTCTCGTCCTTCGCGCCGCCCCAAGCCTTGACTAGCGCGCGTCCAGCGGGCCCCTTCGACGACGGTGCGCGCTCGACCATCAAGAGCAGGCTCTCGACCGCCGCGCTCTTCACGAACGGCGCCGGATCCCGGAACTGCGCCTCGATCGCCGGGACCGACTCGCTGTCTCCGAGCAAGCCGAGCGTCAGCGCGCACTGCGAGCGCACGAAGGGCTCGCTGTCGGCGAGGCCGCGTCGAGCCGTGCCCTGCACGCAGGCACCGCGGCCGCCCGCATTGACGATGCAGCGCAGGGCGAACGCGGCCTGCGCTCGCGTCTGACCGTCGTCGTTGAACTCGGCGGCGCTGCAGATCGGATCGAGCGGAGTGTCGGCGCGCGCGAGCACCGCGAGGCCGAGCAGGGCGTTGTGGACCACGTCGGGGTGCGGGTCGGAGAGCGCGGCGAGCAGCGGCGACTGGGCCTGCTGCTGGCCCGAAAAGCCGAGCAGGGCGGCGGCGCGGATGCGATTGATCGGCGGGCCACCGGAGACCTCGGCTACGAGCTCGACGCAGCGCCGTTCCGCGCGGTCGCGCAGCACGCCTTCGAGTGCGCGCAGCTGGTTCTTCTGCGCCGCGTTGGTGCCGGTGAGCGCGAGCTTGCACCACTGGTAGATCGCGTCGTCCGCGTCGGCGAGGAACTTCCCGATCGGGTCTTCGGGCTGGATCTTCGGACGCACGACCTCGGCATCGAGGGGCTCCTCCGGCGCGTCCTTCTCCGACGTCGTCGAGCACGCTCCGGCGAGCGCGAGGGCGGCGGCGAGGAGCCAAGCGGGCGCGGTGCGGGAGGTCGGCTGCGACGTGGAGGACTTCACGGGATGCGTGGGCGAGGGCTGGGGACGACAGAGGCGAGCGACGATCGGCGCGCTCCGTTCTTCCCGGTGCGGGAAAACGACGTCCGCAGAGGCTACCGTGAAAGGGATGAGCTTCGAGCTCTTAGATCAACTTGCGCGCGAGGGTTTCGAGGAGATGGTCGCGCTCCACGACCGCCGCTCGGGCCTGCGCGCCTTCCTCGCGATCCACGACTCCGGCCCCGGGCGCGCCTTCGGTGGGATTCGCCGCTGGAGCTACTACGACGAGGAGGCGGCGCTGCGCGACTGCATGCGGCTCGCTCGCGCGATGACCTACAAGTGCGCCTTGGCGCGCATTCCGGCGGGCGGGGCCAAGATGGTGTTGCTCGATCGGCCCGAGCTGCACGTCGAGAATGCCTATCGCCATCTGGGCGAAGTCGTCGAGCGGCTCTCGGGTCGCTACTACGCGGGCCCCGACGTCGGCACGAACTCCGCGGAGCTCGCGCTGGTCAGCGAGCGCACGCGCTACGTCACCGACCCCGGCCCCGACGGCCCGGGCGAGCTCGCCGAGTCGACTGCGGCGGGGGTCGTCGCCGGCATCGCGGCGGCGCTGCGGCACCTCGACAGCAGCGAGGACTGGTCGCGGCGCACGGTGGTCGTGCAGGGCTTGGGCGAGGTCGGCTCGCGCGTCGCGCTGACCTTGCGCGGCTACGGCGCCCGTGTCCTCGCCTCCGAGCTCGACAGCGAGCGCGCGGGGCTCTTCGCAGCGCAGGCGGGCATCGAGCGCCTCGATCCGACTCAGGAGCTCGACGTGCCCTGCGACGTGTTCTCGCCCTGCGCTCTCGGCGGCATTCTCCACGACCTCTCGGTGTTGCGCCTGCGCTGTCGCATCGTCGCGGGTGCCGCGAACAACGTGCTCGCGAGCCCCGAGCACGGTGAAGCCCTGCACGAGCGTGGCGTGCTCTACGTGCCCGACTTCGCGATCAACTCCGGCGCGCTGATGCGCGGCGCGCGCTTTCACTTGGACGGCGTACGAGAGCCGCTCGAGCGCATCGCGGCTCGTGTCGGCGCCGTCGTCGAGGGCATCCTCGCGCAGTCCAAGGAACAGGGGCTCTCGCCCGCGCGCGTCGCCGAGCGCGAAGCGGAATTGCTGGTGGAGAAGCGCCGCTTGGAGCGCTAGAGACGCCTTGGTACCGATGACGCGGTTCATGCTCTTCGTCCTGCTCGCCCTCGTCTTCTCGCCCGCCGTGCGTGCGCAGACCGCCGGTTCCGTCGATGTCGACGAGGCGCTCTTGCCGAAAGCGCTGCGCGGGCCGCTGGTGATGGACCGCGGGCCGGGACGGCAGGAAGTGCACTTTCCGCGCGACGAGGAGCTCGTCTACGTGGTCAGCGTCGACCTCGGCATCCTCGGCGAGCCGAGCGTGGGCCGCGTCACGATGACCTCGCTCGTGCGGCCCTACGTGCGCGACGGAGCGACCGAAGTGCGCTTCGACGAAGAGACGACGCTCGAACAGGCGACGGTG
>JBIKYW010000569.1:0-2570 GCA_044355055.1 Planctomycetota bacterium
TGGAGCCGGGGGTCCGAGGGGCGGAGGACGGCGAGCGGGTGTTCGAGCTCGGGTCGAAAGGGCTCGGGTCGAAAGGGCTCGGGTCGAAGGGGCTCGGGGCGAAAGGGCTCGGGGCGAAAGGGCTCGAGCCGGAGGAGACCGGCACAGAAGAGACCGACGGCAGCGAGCAAGGAGAGGCGCGGAGGGCGCTGCTGGAGCGCTCGCGGAGGCGGCTGGAGGGGCCGGGGGCGGGGGCGCGGCCGGGGCGCTGGGACTGGCCGGAGGTGGCGGGGCGGCTGGCGGAGCTGTCCCAGTGGCGCGGAGGGCCGGCGCTGACCTTGGCCCTGCGGCTGGTGCGCGATGCCCAGCGCCGGGGCGAGCCGGTGGCGTGGGTCGGGCCGCGGCAGAGCTCGTTCTACCCGCCGGACGCGGCCGAGCTCGGGGTCGACCTCGGGGCGCTGGCGGTGGTGCGGCCGCCGCGGGAGGAGGACCTCGCGCTGGCGGCGGAGTGGCTGGCGCGCTCGGGAGCCTTCGGGCTGGTGGTGATCGACCTCGGCGCGCGCGCGGCGGTGCCGATGGCGCTGCAGTCGCGGCTGGTGGCGCAGGCCCAGCGCCACGACGTCGGCGTGCTGTGCCTGACGGAGAAGGACGTGACGAGCTCGTCCCTGAGCTCGCTCGTGTCGCTGCGCGCGCACGCGCAGCTGCGGCGGCGCGGGCCGGATGCGTTCGAGTGCGTGCTCGAGGTGTGCAAGGACAAGCGGCGCTCGCGCCCGTGGCGGCTGGTCGAGGTGGCCCATGGAGTCGCTGGCTTGCGTTGACGTCCCTGCGCTCGCGCTGCAGGTGCTCGTCGCGCGCGAGAGGGCGTGGCGGACGGAGCCGGTGGCGGTCGTCGACCACGATGCCCCCCACGGCGTCGTGCGCTGGACGAACGAGCGCGCGCGGCGAGCGGGCGTGCTGGCGGGCATGCGCTACGCCTCGGCCCTCGCGCTGTGCGCGCACCTGCGCGCGGCCACCGTCGAGCAGGCCGAGGTCGATGCGGCGCTCGAGCGACTCGCCACGCGGCTGCGCGAGTTCTCGCCGGACGTCGAGCCCGCGCGCGCGGAGCCGGGCGTGTTCTGGGCCAACCTCGCGGGGCTCGAGCGGCTGCACGCCACGCGCATCGCGTGGGCGCGCGAAGTGCGCACGGCGCTCGCGCGCGCGGGGTTCGAGGCCGCCGTGGCGGTCGGCTCGCGGCGCTTCTCGACGTACGCGATCGCCAAGGCGCTCCACGGCGCGCGCGTGCTGGTGCTGGAGGAGCCCGCGGCCGAGGACGCGCTCGCGCGGCGCGTCTCGCTGGCGCGGCTCGCGGTCGCTCCGGGCGCGCGCGACGAGCTCGAGCGGCTGGGAGTGCGCACGGTCGGCGAGCTCGTGGCGCTGCCGCGCGAGAGCGTGCTGCTGCGCTTTGGGCCGGAGCTGGAGCGTCTGCACGCGCTGGCCTCGGGGGCCGTGAGCGCGCCGCTCGCGCCGGAGACGGTCGTGCTCGCGCCGCGCGCGCAGGTGGACCTCGACTTCCCGCTGGAGAGCCTCGATGCGCTGCTCTTGTGCGCGGACGACCTCGCGCGGCCGCTGTTTGGAGAGCTCGCCGAGCGCGGTCAGGCGGCGCGCGAGCTCGCGCTGTGGCTGGAGCTGGAGAGCGGGCGCACGCTCGAAGAGCGCGCGCAGCCCGCGGAACCGGCGCTGCGCTGGAGCGCGATCGAGCGCCTGCTGCGGCTGCGGCTCGAGCGCACGCGGCTCGAGCGCGGAGCCGTGCGCATCGCAGTCGAGCTCGCCGGCGTGCGCGCGACGAGCGAGCAGCTGCGACTCTTCGCGGCCCATCCCGGGCGCGACCCGCGAGCCGCGCAGGCGGCCTTCGCGGCGCTGCGTGCGGCGTTTGGCGAGGATGCGGTGGTCGGCGCGCAGGTGCGCGCCGCGCACCTGCCGGAGGCGCGCTTCGCGTGGGAGCCGCTCACTGCACCGCTCGCGCCGCCGCGCACGGGACCGGAGGCACCGCTCGCCCTCGTGCGCCGCATGCTCGCCGCCAACGTGCAGCTGCCCGCGCGCTCGCGGCACGAAGAGGACGGCTGGATGCTGCGCGGCGTCGCGCACGGCGCGGTGGCGCGGCTCCTCGGTCCGTACCTGCTCGCGGGCGGCTGGTGGGGTCGCGAGGTCGAGCGCGAGTACCACTTCGCGGAGATGCAGTCGGGCGAGGTGGTGTGGATCTACTTCGATCGGCGGCGACGACGCTGGTTCCTGCAGGGCAACGTGTCGTGAGCGCGGCGGCTTTGTGGTGCAAGAGCGGCTACTCGTTCCTCGAGGGAGCGAGCCAGCCGGACGAGCTCGTCGAGGAAGCGCAGCGGCTCGGGCTCGCGGCGCTCGCACTGTGCGATCGCGACGGCGTGTACGGCATCGTGCGCGCGCACAAGCGCGCGAAGGAGCTCGGCCTGCAGCTCGTCACGGGCACGGAGGTCACGCTGCAGGATCGCTCGACGCTCGTGCTGCTCGCGGCCACGCGCGAGGGCTACGCGAACCTGTGCCAGCTCGTGACGATCGGACGCCTGCGCTCGGCGAAGGGC
>JBIKYW010000109.1:0-8664 GCA_044355055.1 Planctomycetota bacterium
TCACCAGCAGGCGATCGCCGGCGAAGTGCCCGAGGCTGTCGTTGATGACCTTGAAGCGATCAAGGTCGAGGAACAGCACCGCGAAGACGTACTCGGAGCGGCGCGAAGCGCGCCGCAGCGCATGGCGCAGACGATCGTTGAACAGTGCTCGGTTGGGGAGCTCGGTCAGAGAGTCGTAGAACGAGCGATGGGAGAGCTGCTCCTCGGCGACTTTGCGGTGCGTGATGTCCGTGAGAGAGCCCGCGAAGCGACGCGCCGAGCCATCGCTTCCCCGCGAGGCTGCGCCACGCGCGAGCATCCAGCGCCACGTGCCGTTGTGGTGGCGCAGTCGGTGCTCGCACTCCAAGCGCGGCGAGCGGCCGTCGATGTGCGCGCGCAGCTCCTGCTGGAGGCGCTCGCGATCTTCGGGGTGAACTCGATCGAGCCACTCGGCGATCGAGTCGTCGAGGCCTTCGGGGGACTGGCCGAGCAGCTCCCGCCATCGCGCGGAGAAGTGCGCTCGGTCGCTCGTGAGGTCCCAGTCCCACAGACCGTCGTTCGACGAGGCTTCGACGAGGGCGTTGCGCTCGCGAGCCTCGGCCAGCTCGTCGCGCGCGCGAGCGAGGACCGAGACGTCGCGCAAGCGGAGCCAGCGGCGGCCGACGTCATCGCAGAGTGCGCGGAGCTCGGCCGTAGTTTGCGACCCATCGGCGCGTCGGATGACGAGCTCTACGGCGCCCGCGGCAAGGAGCGGGAGGCCGAGCTCGAGACCGACGAGTTCCTCGCGACGGCGCCCGAGCAGCCTCGCAGCGGACGGATTGAGCGCGGCGATGTGCCCCGCATCATCGAGCAGGATCAAGGCATCTTGATCGCGCTCGATCCACGGCTCGACGCGCGCGAACTCGGCACGCTGCGGCGTCAGCTCGTAGTCGCGCTCACCTTGCGTTGCGCTCAAGCGGGCACCTCGCCGAGTTCCAACGCGGAGAGCAACGCCTGCGACTCCAAAAACGACCCGAAGACGCGCGGCTGCGCGGGCAGGTCACGTCGCACCAGCGTCGGAGTGAACACGATGCCGAGCGCCATTCCGGCCTCGGGCTGACGGTCGAGGTCGGTGACGAAGAACTCCACGGTACCCATCCGCCCCGAGCGGCGCAGGGCCTCCAACTGAGCGAGGGCTTGTTGGCCGCAGGCCGAGGAGGCGTGGAGGAACAACTCGAGGCGGGGCACTCGCATGGTGGCACGTAGCGGAGGCTACGCCTCTCGATGGCGCGCTTCAACGAGCTCGCGACGCACGCGTCACGAAGTCCACGAGCTGCGAGCGACACGGGCGCGGGGCTCGAGGAGTTCCTGAACGCCATGCATCGCGGATGTCTCGGGCCGACGGCGCCGCGAGCGCAGGGATCGGAGCGTCGTACGTGCTCAGCAAGAGTGCGGAGGCGATCCGAGCGTCGCGCGATCCGTGGGTCACGTGGAGTCCCGCTCGAAACGGGCGCGGACATGGCGTGCCGGAAGGTCGCTCGGTCCGCTCATGACGACATCCCATTCGCGTCGCTGGAAGCCGACGGTGGCGAGGGAGTCGAGCTCCTCGGCGAGCAGGGGCCACGGAAGCTGGCCCACGTCCTCCTCCGCGTGGCGCAGGCGGCTGATCACGAGGATTCCTCCGCCTCGGCGCACGAACGAGCGCAACCGGGCGCACGCTTCCGGGCGGAGGCTCGCCGGGAGGGCCTGCAGGGTGTAGCACTCGAAGACGAGGTCGAAGGCTTCGGCCCACAGCGGAGGCGGCGCAAACAAGTCGGCGCAGACGTAGTCGGCACCCTCGGGGTGCAACGCGCGACACCACTCGATGGCGGTGGGTGCGACGTCGAAGGCGGTCACCTCCCATCCGGCGTGACGGAGGCACTCGGAGTCTTCGCCGAGCCCGCAGCCAATCACCAAGGCGCGACGGGCTTCGGGACGCGGCGGGGGAGCGCTTGCGAGCCACTCCACGAGCAGCGGATGGCCCTCGGCATCGGCCCAAGGGATCTTGGAGGTCTCGCCCGCCGCCTCGCGGTAGAGCTGCTCGAACCAGCCGAGCGCGTCGTTGCGTGCGAGCGCCGCCCTCGCGAGCTCGCGGGCTCGCTCGCGTGCTTGCCAACGAGGCGTGTCCACCTAGCTCCCCGAGGGCCGAAGATCGTCGGGCGCGAGGAACCAACGCAGCGTCATCCCGCCGGGGACGGGGCGTCCGTCGAGGCCGGCGACGGCTCCTCGCTCGAAGGGGAGGCGCTCGCCCAGTTCCTTGCGACCAAAGACGAGCCAGGCCACGAGCTGCGAGACCCATGGCTCGTGGCCGACGAGGGCGACGTCTTGCGCTCCGAGCAGGGCCAGCAGTTCGGCGCTCGGCGGCTCCGCGAGCAGCTCGCAGGGGCTCGTCGGGCAGCCGAGAGTGGCACCGAGCAGCTCGGCCGTCTGCCGGGCGCGGACGAAGGGGGACGCGAGCACTGCGTTCGGACGAATCGGTCGAGACGCGAGGGACTTCGCCATCGGGAGAAAGGCCGCTCGCCCCTCCGCGGTCAGGGGCCGCTCGGCGTCGCCCTGACCAGGCTGCGCGGGGGCCGCGATCGCATGTCGAACGACCCAAAGCTGCATGGAGGCAGCATGGGGCGGGGCGGTGGAACGGTCAATGCGGCGCCCTAGCCCCAAAGTGAGCGTGAAACTTGGATGAAGACGCAGGGTCCGTCGCCGGAAGCCCCGCGACACGCCGTCGGAAGCCTATCTTCTCTGCCTGCGTCCATGGTGCCCCAAGCTCCCAACGATCTGCGCGATCCCGCGCTCTACATCAACCGCGAGCTCTCGCAGCTCGACTTCAACCTGCGCGTCTTGGAGCAGGCCAAGGATCCGACGACGCCGCTCCTCGAACGGCTGCGCTTCCTCACCATTTGCAGCACCAACCTCGACGAGTTCTTCGAGATCCGGGTCGCAGGGCTGCGACAGCAGGCGCGGCACGGGCTTGCGCGCTCCGAGCCCGACGGGATGTCCAACTCCGAGACCCTGCGCCGCATCGCTGAGGCAGCCCATGCGATCGTGGCCGAGCAGTATCGCTTGCTCAACGACGGGCTCCTCCCCGCGCTGGAGCGCGAAGGAATCCGCATCCGCAAGCGGGTGGATTGGAACCAGCGCCAGCAGACATGGATCGCGCGCTACTTCTCGAACGAGGTCCTGCCGGTGCTCACCCCCGTGGGCCTCGACCCGTCGCACCCGTTCCCGCGCATTCACAACAAGTCGCTCAACTTCGTGGTCTCAGTGTCGGGAGACGACGCCTACGGACGCGAGAGCGGCACGGCCATCGTGCAGGTTCCGCGTTCCTTGCCGCGACTGATCCGCCTGCCCGAGGGCGTCGCGAGCGATGCCCATGACTTCGTGCTGCTCTCCTCGATCGTCCACGCGCACGTGGGCGAGGCCTTCCCCGGCATGAAAGTCGATGGTTGCTACCAGTTCCGCGTGACACGCAACAGCGACTTGTGGGTCGACGAGGAAGAGGCGGACGACCTGATGCGAGCGCTCAAGGGCGAGCTCGCGGATCGAAACTTCGGCGAGGCCGTGCGACTCGAAGTGGCGGATACGTGTCCCGAGGAAACCGCGCGCTTTCTGTTGCGGGAGTTCGAGCTCGAAGAGCAAGACCTGTATCGCGTCCACGGTCCCGTGAACCTGCACCGCCTCGTCGCGATGGTGGACCTCGTCGATCGGCCGGATCTCAAGTATCCGCCGTTCGTGGCGCGCATTCCTCGCCGCGTGGCGCAGGGGGACTCGGACCTGTTCGAGGTCCTGCGCAAGGGCGATCTCTTGCTCCATCACCCCTTCGACTCGTTCGCCCCCGTGGTCGAGCTCGTGCGGCAGGCTGCCGCGGATCCCGCCGTGCTGGCGATCAAGCAGACGCTGTATCGAACGGGCGGCGATTCACCGGTGGTCGAGGCGCTGATCGACGCCTCGCGCGCGGGCAAGGAAGTCACGGCGGTGATCGAGCTGCGTGCGCGCTTCGACGAGGCCGACAACATCAAGCTCGCCACGCGCCTGCAGCAGGCGGGCGCCAACGTGGTGTACGGCATCGTCGGGTACAAGGCGCACGCCAAGATGCTGATGATCGTGCGGCGCGAGGGCCGGAAGCTGCGGCGCTACGTTCACCTCGGCACTGGCAACTATCACGTGCGAACCACGCGCGGATACACCGACCTCTCCCTGCTCACCTGCGATCGGGAGATCGGCGAGGACGTGCACCGGCTCTTCTTGCAGCTCACGGGACTGGGGCGAGTCACGCGCCTGCGAAGGATCATCCAGTCGCCGTTTTCGCTGCATCGCACCTTGCTCTCGATGATCGATGGCGAGGCGCGCAACGCCCGTGCGGGGAAGCCCGCGCGGATCGTGGCGAAGATGAATGCCCTCTCGGAGCCGCAGATCATCCAAGCGCTCTATCGGGCATCGCAGGCCGGCGTGCAGATCGATCTCATCGTGCGCGGGACGTGTTGTTTGCGACCGGGCGTGCCCGGCATCAGCGAGAACATCCGCGTGCGCTCGATCGTCGGTCGCTTCCTCGAACACAGCCGCATCTTCCTGTTTCACGCGCAAGGGGACGAGCTCTGCTGGTGCGCGAGCGCCGACTGGATGCAGCGCAATCTGTTCCGACGGGTGGAGACTTGCTTCCCGGTGACCGAGAAGCGACTCGCCCAGCGCGTGTACTCCGAGGGTATCGAGCCTTACCTCCTCGACAATGCGCAGGCATGGAGTCTGGGAGCCGACGGGCGCTACAGCCGCTTGAAGCCCGGCAAGTCTGCACGGCGCGCGGCGCAAGAGGTGCTCCTCGAGCGGCTCTGCGAGAGCCCGGAGGTCGAGCGTGTCGAGGGTGACATGCTGACTGACGAGGCACGCAGCGACATGGCTCGGGCGATCGACGAGAAGCTCCGCCGCGCGCGGCGGAAACGGGCGGACGGCATTTCAGGCGGCACGCCGCGCCATGCGCGCCGCAAGGGCTCGTCGGTAGTTCTCGAGCCGTTCGTCCCCACGGAGGGTGCCGAGGCGGATCGCACGGACGGTGGTCCGAACTAGCTGACGCGGAGCTCGAAGCCTAGCTCGGCGAGCTGGACGGATTCCTCTTCGAGGTCGGCACGCGAGAGCGGGTGCTCGTCGAGCCAGCCCTTGGCGAACTCGAGCCGGAGCTCGCGCTTGCGCACGAAGAGCTCGAACGGAGGAAGCGCCCGCGGGCTACGGCTGCGGTGCAGGCGTGCCGCCAGCCGCAGGAGCGCGGCGAGGCGCAACGTCGATTCAACCTGGTCGGGGGAGAGCGCATCGAACTGCGCACGATCGGGGCGCCGGCGGTGGTTGCCGATCAGCGCCGCGAGCTGGGCCTGATCTTCGCGCGAGAAACCGCTCATGTCGGCGTTGGCGACGATGTACGCGCCGTGGCGATGGTAACCCGAATAGGAGATGCCCAGTCCGAGCTCGTGCAGGCGAGCGGCCCAGGAGAGCAGGCGACTCGAAGCCGCGTCTTCGAGCTCCCAAACGGGCGCGATCTGGGAAAGAAGTGCGAGCGCCGTGCGCTCGACCCGCCCCGCTTGCTCGAGGTCAACGTGGTATCGACGAGCGAAGGAGCGGATCGTGGGCTCGCGGATGTCCTCGTGCTTGATGCGCCCGAGCAGGTCGTGCAGTGCGCCCTCGCGCAGCGCGCCGGGGCTCGCTTGGAGCACATCGATGTCGAGAATCTTGAAGATCGCAGAGAGTACCGCGACTCCGCCAGCCAGCACCGGAGCACGGTCGGGTTGAAGCGCAGGCAACTGGAGTCGGTCGATGTGGCCGGCGTCGACGAGTGCGCGCCGGAGCTTGCGCAGCGACTTGTCGGTGATGCCGCGGATCGACCAGCCTGCGGCACGCACCATCTCCTCGCATGCGACGATCGTGCCCGACGAGCCGACGGCACTCTCCCAGCCGAGGCTGCGATAGCGCCGTGCGATGCCTTGGAGCTCCAGACCCGCGGCGATCTGCGCCCGTTCCATGCGCTCCTTCGTGATCTCGCCGCCGGGGAAGAACTTCGCGGACCAGCGCACGCAGCCCATCTGGAGGCTGTCGCTCTCCAAGATCTCGGGCCCCTCGCCGAGGATGCACTCGGTGCTTCCGCCACCGATGTCGACGACGAGCTTGCGCCGCGAGTCATCGACGTGGGCGTGCGTGACCCCGAGGTAGATCAAGCGTGCCTCTTCGCGCCCCGAGATGATCTCGATGCGATGCCCGAGTGCGGCCTGAGCTTTCGAGAGGAATCCGCGTGCATCGCGCATGCGGCGCAGGGTGTTGGTGCCTACGACGCGCACCGAGTCCGTCGGCATGTGGGCCAAGCGCTGACCAAAGCGCTCCAAGCACTCCAGCGCGCGCTCGGCGACCTTCGCCTTGAGCCGATCGGAGTCGTCGAGGCCCTCTGCGAGCGCCGTGCGCTCCCGGAGTCGGTCGATCACCCGCAGCTCGTCGTGGTCGAGCTGAGCGACCACCATGTGAAAGCTGTTCGAGCCGAGGTCGACGGCTGCGACGGATTCGACGTTGGTGCGCTTCATGAGGTCAGATGGGACCGTTTTTTCTCACGGGGCGGAGGCGCGCTTGAGTGCCTCGCGCCAGCGGGACTCTGCGACGGAATCGGCGGCTTCTTGGGCGGATTGCAGCAGCATGCGCAGGGTTTCGAGATCGCTCGGGTCGAGCTCGGCGGCTCGTGTCCAGCGTGTGACGGCTCCCGCGCGGTCGCCCTGCTGTTGGAGTACGACGCCGAGTCCGCGCAGCGTCGAGGCGCGCTCGGGGCCGCGGGACAACGCGTTTTCAAAGGAGGTGCGAGCAAGCCCGAGCTTGCCGAGACGCAGCTGTGCGTGTGCGAGGTACTCGAGTGCGAAGGTGTTGCTCGGATTCTCCTCGAGCACGCCAGCGAGCATGCGCTCGGTGTCCGCAAAACGACCGAGCTCGAAGGCGAGTTGGGCCTGTTCGCAGGTGCGCAGCTCGATCGCACGCGCATGCGGGCTCGGAAGCTCGCTCGCTGCGAGCGGATCGGGGAGCGGGCCGCTCAGTGTCGCGGCACTCGCGTAGCCGAGCTCGCGGACGCCACGCAGCAGCTCCGCATCGTTCTGGAGCGACGTGCCCGCGGGCAGCGCGGGGCGCGCGAGCACCTGCGCGAGCGCTTCGAGGTGGGACCGCGCAAGCTGCGCATTCTCTGCGATCAGATTTCGCGGCTCGCGGGGCGCTCGCAGCGGTTCATAGAACTCGGGTGCGGTCGCATGGATGTACTTGCCGCGCGAGTCCGCCCAGCCCGCGAGCGGCGCCATTCCGTAGTGCAGGAAGCCGTAGTACGACTCGAAATACACACCGCGCGACGGCGGTGGGGCGACAGCGAAGAGGCTCATGCCATCCGCGTCGGGCAGGTTGGAGATTCCGAGCGCTTCGCAAAGCGTGGGGCCGATGTCCGCGACGGTGACCTGCGAGTCCACGCGCTCTCCAGCGCGGGCGCCGTCCGCTCGGCGAAGGATCAGCGGAACTCGAAGGGTCGAGTCGTACACGAAGTACGCATGGCTGTCCTCGCCGTGCTCGCCGAGTCCTTCTCCATGGTCGCCCACGACAACGATCGTCGTGCGCTCGTAGCGTCCGCTCGCGCGCAGCGCGTCGAGCAGGCGTCCGACGGCGTCGTCCGTCGCCGCGATCTCCGCCAGATAGGGATTGCCCTTGGCGCGCGTCTTCCATGGCTCGCCCGCGACCCACGGTCGATGGGGATCGAAGAGATGGACCCAGGCGAAGAAGGGCTGATCGGCGGGCAGCTCGCCGAGCCAGGCGCTCGCCTCGGCGACGGTCTCTGCCGCCGAGCGCGCGCTGAAGCCCGTGCTGCTCACGACGTCTTGTTCGCGCGGGGGCTGCGAATATCGCGCGAAGCCTTGATCGAGCCCGAACGCGCGGTCGAGCACCTTGGCCGAGACGAACGCCGCGGTCGCGAGGCCCGCTGCGCTCGCTCGTTCCGCCACCGTCGTGGCCGCCAACGGCACGGCGGAGAGACTGTTGTCTCGCACCGTGTGGCGGTGCGGATAGAGGCCCGTGAGCATCGACGTGTGCGCTGGAAGCGTGGTGGGGGTCACGGTTCGCGCCCAGTCGAAGGTGACGCCCTCCGAGGCGAGTTGGTCGAGCCTCGGCGTCACGGATGGCCGCGCACCGTAGGCGCCGAGCGCGTCCGCTCGCGTGGTGTCGAGCGTGACGAGTAGGACGGACTGCACCGGATCCGCGCCGCAGGCCGCGAGCGCGAATGAGCCCAGAAAGGCGAGTCCGAGCGCGCGAGTCATGGATTCGTTTCGTCGGCCCAAGCATCGAGCCAGCGAGAGCGATCGCTTTCGGACAGCGCGGGCAGCTCGGGCGAGACCTCGAAGGTCGCACGGGTCTCCGCCCACCAGCGAGTCCAGTCCGCGACGGTGCGACTGCCGTCGCGCCCCGTCAGCACGCTCCATGCGAGGCGCCACTCGAGCATCACCTGCTGCTGTTCTGCGAAGGGCAGCCCCTTGCCGAGCGCGACGAGCGCGTCGATGGAATCGCGCGAACGCACCCGAGCCAACGCGAGAATCCGTGTGCGCAGCACGTGCAGGTCGTAGTCGGCGTGGGCGTCCTCGGTGAGCGCGCTCAGGGCCCGCGGATCGCCCCGTCGCGCGAGCG